>CALWTV010000260.1 GCA_944384555.1 uncultured Clostridia bacterium
AAAAGAATATATCTATTTTTTTATACAGAGGTATTTTTATGGACGAAAATATGAATGCGGTCGTAACCGTAATTTCCGGTAATGACCAATACAAATATAATATAAAAAAAGGAGGACTCTTATTTGAAGCCCTCGGAGGAAAGCATGATATATCCGCTGTATGCGGCGGTAAGGGATTATGCGGAAAATGCCGTGTAAAAGCAGTTGGTATGCTTGATGAACCTTCTGAACATGAAAAAAAATTACTTGGCAATGCCGCAGCTTCAAATATAAGACTCGCGTGCCTTGCGCATGTTCTTGGAGATGTAACTGTTACTCTTGATTCAAATAATGCAAGTATTGCGGTTGCAGGAGAAAGAAAAAAATTCAAATTTTCACCGGCAGCTGAAGAAGTATATATAGAGCTTACAACTCCTACTCTTGAAAATCCAATTTCCGCTGTTAAAAATTTCAAAGAAGCGATTATGAGAACTACTGGCAAAGATGTTAAAATTCCGTTTTCTTTGTACAATGACTGCGGAAAATTTATCGACGAAGGTAAAAAGGTTGCTTATGTGGTAATCGCAAATGATGAACTTGTGGCGATATATGATGAAGCGATAGATTTATTCGGAATAGCAGTAGATATAGGAACAACAACGGTGGCAGTTTATTTGTGCGATTTGAAAAGCGGAGAGGTTATCGGAACAGCGGCACTTGAAAATCCTCAGAAAAGCACAGGCGCGGATGTTATCTCGAGAATACAGTACATAATAGAACATGACGGTGCGCTTAATACTCTCGGTACTTTGGTTTCAGATGCTTTAAATGAAAAAATTTCTCTGTTATGCAAAAATCATAATGCTGATATAAACAATGTAATGGCAGTTGCAATTGCGGGCAATACCGTTATGGAGCATATTTTTGCACGTCATAATCCTGCCTCAATAGCTTCTGCTCCATTTTCTGCTGAAACATTATTCGGTGAATTCTATAAGGCAGATTCTCTTGGAATCAAAATTAATCCTAACGGCGTTTTATATATGGCACCATGTGTTGCTTCATATGTCGGCGGAGACATAACTGCCGGAGTTGTTGCCGCAGGATTATATGGTGCATCAGGAACGCATTTGTACATTGATATCGGAACAAACGGTGAAATGGGTCTGCTTCATGACGGTAAGTTTATATTCTGCGCGACTGCCGCAGGTCCGGCATTCGAAGGCGCTCATATAGACTGTGGAATGAGTGGTGTTGATGGTGCGGTACGTGCCGTTGAAATTGATGAAAACGGTGATATTAAACTTGATGTCATTTCCGGCGATAAATGCGCTCCTAAGGGAATTTGCGGAAGCGGAATTATAGATGCCGCAGCATCTTTTCTTGAGCTTGGATTGATAGATGAAACCGGAAGTATAATGTGTTCTGACGAAGTTGACGAAAATCTTGCTAAATATACAGATGAAGATGGCGAACAACTGAGTCTTACAGAAGACGGTTCTGTTTATTTATGCGGAAGCGATATAAGAGAAATTCAGCTCGCAAAATCAGCGGTAGCCGCAGGTATTGAAACTTTGCTTGACTTCTGTGGAATTTCTACCTCTGACGTTGATTCCGTACTGCTTGCGGGAGGATTCGGTTCGCACATCAGACCGGAAAGCGCATGTAAAATAGGTCTTATTCCCGAAGAGCTCCTCTCAAAAATTAAAGCTGTCGGAAATACAGCCGGAATGGGTGCTGTATCTATGCTTCTGTCAGATGAGGCAATTGAACAGACAGTTGAAGTTGCATTCAATTCAACATATCTTGAACTTTCAGGAAATCCTAAATTTATGGACGAGTTTGTCGAAAAAATGATGTTTTAATCTTTAATTATTCATATGAGAGGTTTTGTATGTCGGGTGAACGAAGAATATATACTAAAAATGCTGAATATCAGAAATTTATTGTACTTAAAGCAAACCGCTAAATAATATTTTTGAAAAGAAAAGGATATCAGAAAAGTAAATTTGATATCCTTTTTACTTTATTCGTTTTCTATTTCCATTGAAAGCTCTGTTATAAAATCATGTACGGCGTCTGCTAAATGAATAGGACTGAGTTTGAATTCAGTGCATACAAGCGCAAATTCCGCAATTTTTGATTGATTTACACATAAGTCGCGGAATGATGCAGTAGGTATTTCAATACCATATGCTATATATGCTCCAGTTTCTTCATTGTATCTGGATTCTTTTATAATTCGATATCTCATTATCCATACCTCATAATATTATTAATTTTATGATACTACAATTTGAATAAAAAATCAACTATTTTTAAAATTGCCCTTGACAAATTACCTAATAAAATGGTATTGTATTAATATAATTTTAGAAGAATGTATTTTTTAATATAACATAAAAGGAGAAAAATTATGGTACAATTTCCAATTTCACTTGCTTCATATGCATTTCACGGACTCTTAGGAGCAAAAAAGTTTGATGTTTTTTCATATCTCGAAGCTTTGAAATATCACTATCATGTTGATTATGCGGATATTTGGACAGGATTTATTCCGACAACGGAAGATGATTTTATTTTGAAGGTACGTGCCGCAATGGACGAAAAAGGTTTACAGCTTGCTAATCTCTGCGTTGACGGCCCTCATCTTTGGGTTGATGATGAAGACACAAGAGCCGCCCATAAAAAGCAGATGATTGAATACATAAGAGCGGCTGAAAAACTCGGAGCAAAAACAATACGTATAGATTTCGGCGGTACTGAAGGTCATACAATGAGCGATGAGGCTTTTGAATATATTGTAAAGACTTACCGAGAGTACTGTGCAATATGCGAAGATTTAGGAATGAAAATCGGCCCTGAGAATCATTGGGGTTGGGACAGAGTTCCGGAATATCTCGAAAAAGTACGCAATGCGGTTGACAGTCCTGCATACGGTCACTTATTCCATTTCGGAAACTTCTTTGATGAACGTGAAAAAGGTGAGGAGATAGCTATATCTTACGCAATGCATACGCATATACCGGCAGATTCATTAATGCGTGCGAAAGAACTTATCAGACGTCTCGCGGTAAGCGGATATAAAGGAACATACAGTGTAGAACATCATTCAGGTGAGCACGAATTTGAACGTGTCGAATGGCAGCTTGGAGCAGTACGAAATTTCATAGCTGAATTGAAAGAGGAAGGTATCGAAAATCCTTCAAAACCTGACTATATTCAATC
>CALWTV010000261.1 GCA_944384555.1 uncultured Clostridia bacterium
ACTAAATGCGAATAATGGCGGTGTCCGGGTTCATCTTCCGGAAATTCCTGATTCCATTCGAGCAGCTGACCTTGCGAACCGATTTTCAGTTTCGGGAGTTCAGAACGAAGTTTAGTCCAAATTTTTCTTTTATCCTCATCAATTCCGAGAATTTCAGAGGATTTTATTGCGTAAGTTAGCAGGGAAGTGCATAATTCTATATCCATTGAGGAAGAAACGCAGATTGAAACCGGCATAGGACAGCCGCCGAATCTATTTTCGGGTGATTGTGAGGGTACTATCTGCAAATTTCCGTCATCATCGTATATCAGATAATCTTCATAAAATTCAGCAATTTCACGGAAGTAGGGGTAAGCTCTCTCAGATAAAAATTTTCGGTCACAGCCATATTCCCAGTGAAGCCAGAAATGCTGCGCAAGCCAAGGAGCCGCACCAATCCATACCGCCCAGCCGCAGCTTTCGGTGGTAGCTCTGCCGTGACAGTCGGTTTGAATCGGCATTACAATTCCTCGGCAGCCGTATAATTTCTTTGCGGCGATTTTGGCGTGGGGTACAAATTTTTCGCAAAGATTGAACAGCGAATCTGCACAGTTTTGAAGTCCTGTCGGTTCAGCCGGCCAGTAATTCATTTGAAGATTGATATCGTTATGATAATCACATTCCCACGGAGGAGCAACTTCCTCGTTCCATTTACCTTGAAGATTTGGCGGGAGTTTGCCTGATGAGGAAATCAAAAGATAACGTCCGAAATTGAAATATAAAATCGGCAGAGTATCATCGGTTTCACCTGCGCGGTATGCGGATAGCCGCTGTTCCATTGGCTTATCGCTGACGGTCAGATTTAATGAAATACTGCATTTGCCATATACCTGTGAATAATTTTTTCTGTGATTTTCAAATGCTTTTTCATATGATAAATCAGAAAAATTCAAAGCCGATTTTACAGGGTCATCATTTTTAGATGTAACGGCAATATTTATCTGTGCCTCGATATATGAAGCACCTTTAATCATTATAGTGTCATTATTTTTTAATATTGTACCGTCGGTAGATGTAATACAAATAACAGCTGAAAAACGTGAATCTCCTTCAAATTCGCCGCTGAATATGAGCTTTTTTAAATCATCTGATACAGATTTTGAGGTTTTACAGTTATTATCTTCAGCGCGGTCAAAATCAAAATCGAAATCTGACGGTTTTTCAGATTTTATGCTTATGTAAATATTTTCGCTGTGCGAATCGGAATATGCGGCAAAAAATCTGCGGCTGAATTTAACTCCGTCAGCGGTGTATTCAGATATTACTTCAGCGTTTTCAAGGTCAAGACAGCGTGAATATTCAGTAATACCTTTATATTTATGAGTAATCCTCAAATTTGTGGCAGGCTGATAAGGGTCAACACGGTTTTTGATTCCGGAAACGCCGCCTGCACCGCCGAAAAGTTCGTTTGCAAGTACAGTACCTTCGTTGTATTTACCTTCTAACAGCATTTTACGCACACGCTCAAGCTCAGACGCCGGAACTTCGTTTACATCTCGGTCCATGTAAATGCCACGATAGAGATTTTCATGGTTTAGGGCGAGTATTTCGTCGCTGTTTCCGTAAATCATGGCGGCGAGTCTGCCGTTGCCTATCGGAATGCCGTTAATCCATTCTGACGCAGGCTTTTCATATCTCATTAAATTTTCGTAAGACATAAAAATTTCCTCTAATTTTCATTAAAATATGCTAATTTCTCTGAAATCAACGGTATCTCTTGCGGAAGTAACAAAGATACGGAATTTATCAACTGTGGCGTTGACCTGACAAATCTTCTTGTGACCTATGCAGGTTCCCTCATAAAATGCGTTCCATCTGCCGGTATAATCCTGAGTCATAAGCATAAATGACTGTACACGCTGACCTTCTGCGATATTTTCGGCAAGCACAACATAATTTATTTTGGTCGGTTCACTGAATGTGACATCAAATGCGCACTGCGTATCGCTCTGAATATCCTCTGCTTTTTTGATTTCGGGATTTAATTTATTCGAGAAAGCTTCTTTTAATGCTTTTCCAAGTTCAGCTAAACGCTCTACATCACGCGGGTCAAATTTTCCGTTTGGCATAGGCGGAACGTTGAGATTGAAGCAGGCATTTCCGCCGACAGACTGCATATATGTGCGTACAAGACGTTCAAGTGAATGCGGTTCTTCTGTTGCATGATAGAACCAGCCGGGACGAATGGACATATCGATTTCTGAGCCGCAGAATACAAGACCGTCAGAATAAAGAATATTATTGAGTGAACCGATATCGTTCATTGTGTTGTACATATGGTCAATATTTCCGCATAGAGGAGCTTTTCCAGTTTGCGGGATTGTTCTGCGGAAACATAATTCTTTCGGAACTACTGCCCATTCCGCCGCACGTGCTGTACCAGATTCATTTCCGCACCATCTTACATCAGGTCCGTGGTCGTTGAAAATAACTGCATTTGGTTGATATTTGCGGATTAAATCAATGTATCCGTCAAAATCATATTCCTGTTTGCGTCCGTTCGGACCTTCGCCGCATGCACCGTCAAACCAAACTTCAAAAACTTCACCGTAGCCGGTAAGTAATTCAGTCAACTGCTTTTTGTAAAAATCATTGTATTCGGGAGTTCCGTAATATTTTGAATTTCTGTCCCACGGCGAGAGATAAAATCCGAATTTTATTCCGCCTCTGCGGCATGCTTCAGATACTTCACGAACAACGTCACCTTTTCCGTTTTTCCACGGACTGCTTTTTACTGAGTGGTCGGTAGTCTCGGTCTGCCACAGACAGAAACCGTCATGATGCTTTGCTGTGATAATTATTCCTTTCATGCCCGCACTTTTTACAGCTTCAACCCACTGGTCACAGTCAAGCTCAACGGGATTGAAAATAGCTGGGTCTTCGTTTCCAAGTCCCCATTCAAGATTGGTGTATGTATTGGGGCTGAAATGAACGAATGCGTAAAATTCAGTATCAAACCATGCTTTCTGACGTTCGGTAGGCTTAACGGAGCCAGCTTGTTTTAAAAAATCTTTGATTTCCATGATAAGAGTTCCTTTCATGCATGTAATATCAATAAATTATATTGATTTGATTTTTATTTAATTTCAATATTAAAAATATTGAATGTTTAGAATCTAAAGTAAATGAACGGGTTGTATGAACCGCGGGCAAGCATAGCAACGCTTACGAAAAGCACAACCATTACCGCAACATCAGCGACAACTTTTCCGGTGTTTGTCGTGCAGACGAGTGATTTTAATTTTGCAAGAGGCATTGGAACAGAGCCGATAATTCCGGCAATCAACGCGATAAAATAGGGTATTTTTAAGACGCCGCTTGCGTAAATTGCCTCAAGGTCACCGCCGCCATAAACTCCAAACATTCCTCCGAGCACAGTTCCTATCTGAGATAAGGATTCACACCTGAATATGCACCAACCGACCACGATTATCAAAAGCGCGGTTATATGATTTAATACTTTTATTTTCTGAAGTCCCGATAGGAATGTTTTTTCTGCTATAAGTATAACAAAGAAGTAAAGTCCCCAAAGAATAAAGTTTGCACCTGCACCGTGCCATAATCCGGTTAAAAACCATACCGTGAACATGTTTAATATCCAACGGGGCTTTGAAACACGGTTTCCTCCCATTGGAATATAGACATAATCGCGGAAGAAAGTTGAGAGTGATATATGCCATCTGCGCCAGAAATCGGTAGCGGAATTTGCCATATAGGGATAATTGAAATTTTCAAGATAATGGAATCCCATTGTACGTCCTAAACCTATCGCCATATCACTGTAACCAGAGAAGTCATAATAAATTTGGAGAGTATACGCTATCATAGCTAGCCAAGCACCAAGCGCCCCGAAGCTTTTCATATCACCTGCAAGCAACGAATCTGCGATAACGGCGGCATTATTTGCGATAAGCACTTTTTTTCCGAGACCGATAATAAATCTGCGGAATCCATAGCCTAAATCTTCAATTGTAACTGTGCGGTCTGTAAGTTCTTCAGCGATAGTCTGATAACGAGCGATAGGACCCGCAATAAGCTGAGGAAACGCTACAAGATACGCACCTAAAAAAAGTATATTTTTCTGAACCGGTACTTCTCCGCGGTATACGTCGATAATATATGATAGAATTTGGAATGTGTAAAATGAAATACCAATCGGCAGAGAAATTTCAGGGACCGGAATATTTGAACCGAATATATCATTTATTGACTGGCAGAAAAATCCGGAGTATTTGAATACACAGATTAAACCGAGGTTAAAAATAGTTCCAAGAGCGAGTGATATTTTTTTTGCCGTGATTTTATCTTTGAATTTATCAATTGCTATTCCGGCGACAAAGTTTCCGCCGATTGAAATTAGAAGCAGGAATATGTAGACCGGTTCGCCCCACGCATAAAATACCATTGAAAATATAAGTAAAATAATATTTTGTGCGGTGAGATTTTTCTTTGCGGCAAATGTGCACAAGAAAAACAGTGGAAGAAATCCAAATAAGAAAGCGAGTTCAGAAAAAAGCATGATAAAGAAACTCCTTAAAAAATATATCAGTCAAGTATCAGATTATCAAAATCGCAGTCATCATAGCCAAACATAAGACGGCTGGAATATTGTAAAATCAATACGTCTGTAATATCGTATTTATCTATAATTTCATGATAATCTATTTTGTTATTTCCGGTAGTCCAAGGCTGATTATAGCATATCGTAGTGTCAAAATGTGAGGCTATTAATACAGACGCTGCCCACGAATAAGAATCTCCGAGTATTAAAAGATTGCGTCCGGTTGCGTTTGTTCTGAACGTAAATTTTGATTGAGGCTGATGGAACATACCGTAATAGTCGGCATAAGTACCGGCATTATTATATTCTCCGTTTAGGAATTTCTCCTGCATTTTTTTGACGTCATATGCGTTTCCGGAATAATCGGGCATATTGGAATAATCGAGTATCTCAAAATTATCGAAATAATCCTCGTCAGTCATGCCGACAGTGCCTCCGATAGAACCGCACCATTTTATTCCCGGAACTTCGATTATATCATATTCATAAGGTTTTCCGATTTCGGGAGTGCGTTCATACATCATGTTGATTATCTGCTGATATCCTTCATATACGCCGTGAATATTCCAGTGATGGTCTGAGCGGAATTTTTTCTCCACTCTGTCTTCAACCGTATCGAAACGTAAATAATCGAAAGAAATTTCAGGGTCGAGATGGTCAACGAAATAATCAAAATAACACTTTGTAGATAATGCGCCTTTGAATATTTCTGAAAAAATCTCAGTATCCTGCATTCGGGTTCCCATGTATACATAATAATTTAATTCCGGAGCGGAATCTTTTATTTTCTGTATGTAATTAAGCTGTATTTCAAGTCTGCGTTGAAGTTCTTTTTCAGAAGCGCCCTCAACACGTTCCATTACTTTTGCAGGCTCAATTGTATAGAAATTAGGACGTCCGTTTCCGGCTATTAGATTAGCGCGGTATTTTATTTCCGGTTTCGGCGGTTCTGTTTCCACTCCGGAATTTGCCGAATCGTCTGAGGTTGAGGTATCAGCAGATACAGGAATTTCATCTTCCTGACCGTAAAGTATCGAATCCATGGTATTTGTGACTAAATTAAGCATTACAAGTTCGGTTGACTGAACTGCTGATACGATTTGATTATAGAACGGTATGCAGTTTGTATAAATATTGCGGATATCTGCTTTCCCGCGTTCTATGGCATTGAGAACTGCCGCACCGGGCACAGTGTCCTCAAATTCCCTCTCAGGGACAAATAGATTTTTTGTATCAAGCGAATGAAGAATTCCGGCTTTTGAGAGACCGGCAATTATAGGCGATGATATAAAAAATGCCAGAAAAATTGCTGAGATAATTATTACGAAATGCTTATCCTTCATTTTTAGGATTTCCTCCAAAAACTAATAAATATTGACTATTATTATAAACAATATTTAATAATATGTCAACGAAATAAAAAAATATTACTAAAAAATTTTATCATTGCGCAGTAATATTATATCATTTTACATTATAAGTTTCCAATTATCTAATAAAAATGAAATTCACTTCGCATACACTATTTATAAATAATTGTATGTTATAATTATTTTAATTAAATATAAATAATTAAGGAGAATTAATATTATGAATATTAGAAGAATTAACAAAAATGAATTTGACTGTATTTACAAAAACTTAATGCCATATGATTTTCCCGCAGATGAAATAAAAGAATATAGTATAGTCAATAAAATGCTTACTGATGGAAAATATATCGGGTATCGTCTGATTGACGGCGAAAAGGAAGCCGCGTATGCTCTTTTATGTTACGATAATCCGAAAGATTATGTATTACTTGATTATTATGCGGTTGATTCTTCAATTAGAGGTAAAGGTTACGGAAGTCAATGTCTGTCACTTTTAAAAGAAGAATTTTCCGAAAGTCGCGGAATTGTATTAGAATGTGAGAATCCGGATTTTGCCGCTGATGAAAATGACCTTAAAATCCGTACCCGCCGCATAGATTTTTATAAGAAAAACGGATTTTATTTAACCGATGTGCGCTCAAGCCTTTTTGGAGTTGAGTTTGTGATTATGGCATGCAATCTTAAGTCAGAGAAAAACTTTACCGTATCAGACCTTGATAAAATATACAGGGTTATGTTTTACACAGACACATATTCCAAACATGTAAAAATAGGATAATTTTTTATAAAATCAGTTTATAATCATGTCAAATAATGACTGCGCGAATAAATTGTGCATTTCTCTTGTAGGGTGATTGATTTTATTTGCAAGCAGATTATTTATATCAACGCCGCTCTCGTGTAATTTTTTCCACTTTGAGTAACAATCGCATACTGAAATATTAAATTCATGTGAGGTTTTGCGTGCCGCGTCAATATATGCGTCAAAATTTCCGCTGTTCTGGATTAGCGCACAGTTTTCCGCAATTTCCGATAAAATTCCGGTTTCAAGCTGATATGAGCGAGATGTTGTCATCATATTTGGTGTCATAAAAATAATCTCACTTTCGGGCAGGTCTTCTTTTAACTGTGTAAAAATTGACTCAAGTCCGTCAGTATAAGCGGAAATGCCGTCTATACCTCTGCCGCTGTCATTCAAACCATAGCAGATTACTGTTAGGTCAGGCTTGTACGCTATTATATCACGTTTTACTCTTGATGCTCCTGATGGCGCACTGTCACCGCTGATTCCCGCATTGATTATATTAATCGGAGCTCTTGGGTAAAATTGTTCTATTATTTGTCTTAATTTGAATGAATAGCTATTCATTGAATCAAATACAGTTTCGATTGAGCGTTCGCCTGTTTTATAGCATTCAAAGCAGCCTTGAGTTACGCTGTCACCTAAAAAAGCAATTGTAATCGGTATATTTCCAATTGGATTTTTGTTTTTTTCATTAATTTTTGAGATTATTTTCATTTTTGTCACCTCTATTTAAAATATTTATTAATTATTTTGCCAATAGTTTATCATAATCGCTGTGAAGTGTCAAGATTATCCAAAGTCATTTTTATAATATTGACATATTATTTAGAGTATGATAAACTATTGTCGTATTTAAGACCGATTAATATTAATTAATAAAGGAGCTATAAAAATGCCTAAACTTACATATGACAACAATAATTTTTATATTGACGGTAAACAGACCCGTATTCTTTCAGGAGCAGTTCATTATTTCCGTACAGTACCTGAATACTGGGAGGATAGACTGACAAAATTGAAAGCAATGGGACTTAATACCGTTGAAACATATATGTGCTGGAATTTGCATGAGCGCAAAGAGGGAAAATTTGATTTCAGCGGCATGCTTGATATTTCAAAATTTATCAGTATAGCTGAAAAATTGGGGCTTTATGTAATTGTACGTCCGGGACCGTATATCTGCGCGGAATGGGATTTCGGAGGACTGCCGGCTTGGCTTCAGGCAATTCCGGGATTGCGTTATCGTTGCGCTGATAAGGTTTACCTTGAAAAAGTGAAAAATTACATAGAAAAAGTTTGCGAACAGCTTCGCCCTCATCTTGATTCAAACGGTGGCAACATCATAATGATTCAGGTGGAAAATGAGTACGGCAGCTACGGAAACGATAAAGTTTATTTAAAGGCGATTGAAAATATGTACCGTGAATTCGGAATTGACTGCCAGTTATTTACATCTGATGGTCCGTGCAATGCTATGGTAGGCGCAGGTTCACTTGACGGACTGCTTGAGGTTGCGAATTTTGGAAGCGGCGGAAAAGGCGCATTTGAATTTTTAAAGACACTTCGTCCGAATCAGCCTGTTATGTGCGGCGAATTCTGGAACGGTTGGTTTGACCATTGGTATGAAAATCATCATACACGTTCTGCTGAAGACGCGGCAAAGGCGCTTGATGAAATTCTTGAAGCAAATGGCTCAGTAAATCTGTATATGTTCCACGGCGGCACTAACTTCGCATTTACAAACGGCGCAAATCACGGCGGACAGTATGCACCTACGATAACCAGCTATGATTATGACTCTCCACTTTCAGAAGCCGGAGATATTACACCTAAATACTATGCCTTCAAAGAAGTAATCGAAAAGAGATTCGGAAAAGCACCTGAAATAGAAGTTAAAAATTCTGAAAAAGCCGCTTACGGCAAACTTAATTTGACTGAATATGCGCCTTTAATGGATAATTATAAAAATATTGCGGTAAATAAAGTGGAAAATGCCGCACCGCTTTAAATGGAGGAGATAGGACA
>CALWTV010000262.1 GCA_944384555.1 uncultured Clostridia bacterium
AGCAATCAAATTGCAGTTTCTGAAGATGGGGATACAATAACAGAAGCGTCATTTTATTTATCGGACGGAGAAAAATATTTCCGCCTGACCGTTACAGATAAAGAAGGATATAAAGCATACACAAACGCATATTTTTTAGATGAGTTATTTAAATAATGAACAGAATTGACATTTTATACACGAAATCATGATAAAAGGGAATAACCGAAACGAGTTACTCATATCCTGATTTAGCTTGACAAAGATATACAACGCAAAAAGAGCAAGCTTGAATGGATAATTTGCGATACTGAGTAATGTAGTACATTACACTAAGACGGCTGAACGAGTCGTCTTTTTTATGCCTATGTATGTGTAGCAGTTTTTTGCTATAAGGATACGTGGATTATTTAGCGATTACTATATTTTATTTAGTATGCTAGCAGCGTTTTCTTATAATGTTCCTGACTTTCATAAATGATTATGAAATAAATAAAGCAGTATTATAATTTACCTATATCTGGCAAACTATAATACTACTTTCTTAATAATAATTGTATTACATTGTTTGAAGTTTTGCTCAAAATACAGAATTATTAGCCTTATCTGTTATAGAAATGCTTGAGCACAACACTTCAATATGTTTAGAATATTATGCGGACTGATAATACTTAGCCTGACTCTTAAAAAGTTCCGCATAGACGCCATCTTGTTCCATCAACTTTCGATGTGTACCTTCTTCAGCTATTTTTCCATCTTGAAGAAGATAAATATGGTCGCAATTAATAATATTTGAAAGGCGATGGGAAATCAAAATAGCAGTTTTTTTTACAGAGAGCCTTGTTATATAATTGAAAATTTCGTTTTCAGAATCCACATCTAAACTAGCGGAAGGCTCGTCTAAAATCATAATAGGAGAGTCCTTATATATCGCTCTTGCAATGGATAATTTCTGCCACTGTCCAATAGAGGGTTCTACGGAATCATTTTCAGATGAAAATGCTCGTGTAAGCATTGTATCTAAACCATGCGGTAATTCACCGCACCAGTCATTGAGTTTAACTTGGCTTATAGCATTTTCAACCTTTTGAATATCACATTGTTTACCGGAGGCGATATAATCCTTGATTGGCATAGCGTATTTTGTTGTATTCTGAAATACACAGGCAATTGCTCTGTAATACGAATTGATGTTATATTCTTTAATATTTATTCCATTCAGCAGAATTTCACCGCTAGTTGGTTCGTATAAACGGAGCAGCAGATTTACTAATGTACTTTTGCCACTTCCATTTAGTCCAACTAATCCGTATGTCATACCTTCCGATAAAGTCATGTTGAGGTCGTGAAGCACTTCTTTTTCGGTTCCCGGATAGATAAACGATACATTTTTAAATTCGATTGTATATCGTTCTCCGTTCAGCTTCAAACTGTTGTTCTCACCTGCATCAAATATAGCTTCATTGTTAAGATATTCAACCAGCATATTGTTCTTTTCGTGAAATTCTTTGAACTGAGCTGCAAAATCCATAATAGAGTCAAAAGCCTCAGTCAAATTATTAAAAGCAGCAAAAATCAGAGTAAAATCACCGAATAACATTTTTTTTGTGAAAACAGATATACCGATTATAATTTGAACTATGATGATTACAATACGATTATAATTTCTGAGAAGCGCTCTGTTTGTTGTATCTTTGACGTATCTGCTCTTGAATTTTTTATAATAATTTCTAACGGTTGTATCGTATTTTTCACATACATAATCCTTCATGTTGAAAATTTTAAATTCTTTTGCGACAGCTCTTTCAACAGGAATGTTTTTATAGTAATTTTTTTCTCGATTAATAACATCTGTTTCAATATTGAATTTTCTGTTATCCTCATTGATTTTGTTTGTTACAAAATAAGTAGGGATTTTTACAGCAAGAGCAATAAAAATGAAAATCGGGTTATACTGCCATAAAATGAAAGCAAATGATATAGTCACAAAAATTTTACTGATAAAATCTATTACTGTTTTTATCTGTGAAACGGGGTCGGTGTCCTGTGCCACAGCACGTCGGCTTTGCAGGTCGGGATTATCAAAATCACTGATATCAATTTTGTAATCCTTTTTTATAAACTTTTTTTGAAGTTTTATATTCACGTTTTCACGCCAATAGTTTTCAATCAGAGCCGATATTGTGCTGATAATCCATTCCGCAATCTCTACAACGAACAGTAAAACGCTGAATATAATTGCACTTTTTAATAAGGTAACATCGCGGTTTCCTCCCACAACGAATTGCAGTTTGTTGAAGATTTGTGCAGTCAGCCACGATGATACGACATCTTTCTGCCCTGAAATAATTGTTAATATAGGAATTATAATAACAAACCATAGTCTGGGTTCAAGAGCAAGTTTCAGAATCAATCGAATATTTCCATCTTTTTTATTTTGTTTTTTCATTCTACAACCTCATAGTCATATCTGTCAGCTTGAAGTTTGAACATTCGCTGATATTCTTCATTGCTATTGAGTAAATCGTTATGGCTGCCGTTTCCGATCAATTTACCGTTTTTTAAAAGCAGAATTCTGTCTGAGATAACGCAGGTACTTAATCTGTGAGTAATCAGCCAAATGTTCTTTTTTCCTCTTATCTTATTTACGCTCTCAAGAATTTCCGCTTCTGATTCAGGGTCAATTGAAGCAGACGGTTCATCAAGAATAATAATAGGAGCGTCTTTGTAATATGCTCTTGCGAGTGCTATTCTCTGATTCTGGCCGACAGACAATTCCGTACCGTTTAAATCAAAGCTTCTCGATAAAGGAGTATTAATTCCGTCTTTGAGTTTGTCAATGAATTTATATGAAGTTGAAGCTTTAAGTGACTTTTCCATTTTTTCATGGTCTACCTCTTCCGTTGAAAGGGTAATTGATTCTTTTGCGCTTACAGCATAATTGCAGTAGTCTTGGAACAGCACGCTGAATATTCCGTACAAACTTTCTACCGAATACTCACGAATATCCTTACCGTCAAGCAGAATTATTCCTTCGGTTGGGTCATAAATCCGCATAAGCAAATGAATTAACGTTGTCTTTCCGGCACCGTTAGCTCCAATGATTGATACGGTTTCGTTTTTCCCAACATAGAAACTAATATTTTCAAGAATGTTTTTATCTGTACCCGGATATCGGAAAGTTACATTTCTGAATTCTATTGTGTGTCCTGCTGTGGTAGAGTTGACTTTTTCTTTCGTATTGTCATCATCTGTGAATATACTTGTAGGAATATTCATAAATTCTCTTGCATAACGTGATTGTTCTGCATAATATCTAAAGCCAGATACCTCACAAACTGTATTATATATCTGATTAGCGAATTCCGAATACATAGAGATAAATAATGTCATATTTGCTAGGCTTACAGTACCGTTATAAACACATATGGAAAGGTAGATATAGCCGGCTATAAGAGGTAATTTAGATGTTACTGTCAAAAAAAGCTGTATGCCGTTGATTTTTAACCTATTGATGAAAGTTGCTCTGTAAATTTCCTTATGTGCTTTCAGATAATTTTCTTCCGCATAATCATACAAATCGAAAATTTTTCCTTCCGATGCCATTTCTTTATTGCTAAAGAATCCACGATAATATTGTTCTTTTCTTCGTATTTCCGCAAGCTGGTTATTCAAAAGATATATCCATCTGTTTGGTTTATTTGTCAATGGATCAACCCATATATTCGCTAGGAAAATTACTATCATTAATTTCCAATCTATATACGCAAGAACTGAAACATACGCACAAGCACCAATTACAGTGGAAATACTGGAAAATACTGTCGTAGCACTATTAATGAACATTTCTCCATCTTGGTACCAACCGTTTTGAATTTGGTCATAAAAGTCCGGATCGTCATATGAAGCATAATCAATCTTAGATATTTTTTTTACAGATTCACGGAGTAGAAAAGATGATATCATATCCATTGATTTAGTTTCTGTCCATCTCCAAATACTAAAGAAAATCCCGTCTATAATTGTAACAACGAAAGAAATCAGAAGCGGATAATATACATATAAATAAGATGCATATTTTTCAGCTCCCAATATAAGTCTTTGATTAAAAATAGCACCGACAAATACTGAAAGTAAATCCGGTATTGTCCCAAAAGTAAGAACGAAAAAGGTCAGAAGCACATACTTTTTATCGTATTGCCACACTCTTTTTACGGAAGAAAAAAAGAGTGGTAATGCTTCTCGAAATGGTATTTTATCATTTTTTTGTCTTTTCTTGAAAAAATTAAAACTCATTTTTGTTCCTTTACCTTTAACAATTTTACAAAAAACATTGTAAAATTTTGCTTAATTTTAAATATTTTAATATATCAAAGGTCGGACAACATTTACGGTCTGCCTCCTCTTTATTAAGTATTAGATTTTTTTATATTTATTACAAAACGATTTTTATTCCACCCATACCAAGCGTGGTTTTAATTCCTATTCAGCTATATGATGAAAAATAAAGCAGCGCATTCCAAATTTCCTGTAATACTAGCGGAAGTTTTGATTCAATAATAATTTTGCCATAAAAGCACGGAATTGATATATCTTTTAAACGAAAACGAGAACTGCTTAGTCTATAATCAACTACATGAATTCCGTTTTCTAATTCTTATATCATATCATCATCTTCTAAAACATATTCCAAACATGTTTCGTTCCAACGTTTCAAAAGACTTTGAATAATTAGCTCTTCCTTTGAATTTGTGCTTGACGGAAACGTGCTTGTAAAAGTTTCAAGCAACGCAAGCAGGGAGTTTACCCATGTTTCATCAGGTACATCTCCGGGAAATGTCGCCTTTATCTCACGTTCCGCGTCAGCATATCTTTTTGTTTACTCTTCCTGTTTTTTATTTTTGACATAATCATAATAAATATTATACATTATGCCATGGTATATATCAAGTCATATTTTAAAATCAGTTAATGTATTTCAGAAAAGTACGCCGTAAATTTTATTATGTCAGCAGAAACCACAAAATTGAAAAAACAATATTTTAATCATTTTAAGAAATTTTTGAATACGCCTCTATTACCTCATTAAATTTAGTTTCTATTGATTTTCTCTGTGATTCTATATATGAAGTTATATTTTGATTACCGTATGCTAATAATTGGTCTCCGAAAAGCTGGAAAATTCCGCCTGCTGGCACTCCATGAACATAGCCAAAGTCAAAATATAAAGTTTCTCTTAACAAATCGAGCATTTTTGCAGATTCTTCATCACGTGTAACTTTATTCATTAGAACCGTATCATAAAATGCAGGTATTACCGAATAATTGCTTTCCGCGCACATAGCTTCAAGTATCGTTCCTGACATTTCCGGATCTTTAGCCGATACTGGCTGCAAATACGGACATACCATCGTATGAATGAGAAATGTAATTTTCTTGATTTTCATCATACATTGGGAATGGCAAAATGCCAAAATCATTTTCCATTTCTCTTAATTTTGTGGTATTATCAAGTGTTCCTGACATAAATAAACCTTTATTTTCCATAAACATAGGATTTTCTATAGAGTAATCAGTCAAGTAAATTTGACGATATACACTCTCTGATTTATTTACAAATTCAAAAACACGGTCATATACAGAAATAAATTTATCTGTAAAGAGCACAAGGTCATATGTGTTTTCATTATTGCGCTGAGCTATCGGGATATCAAAAGCGGGAACAAGTACTCTAATAGAATGCAAATTGGCTATCCAACCGTATAAGTCATTTTCATCATATTTTCCGTTGCCGTCTAAATCACTGCTTATATTTTTAACGATAGACTCAAGTGTATCATATGTCCATTTTTTGTTATTTACCATATCATACAAATTGCCGACCTTATAATCTTCAGCAAGCTGTTTGTTAAAGAAGAACGCATATATGTTCTCCCACATTGTCAAAGAAATATCTCCTGCGGCAAAATAAATGCAGTTGTTTATAGTATTATTGTCAATAAAGCCTTTCGCCCACCAATAGTTCGTCAAATCAAGAGAATTAATATCATATAAATTTAAGAAATTACCTTCTATAGCAAGTTCAGCAGTATATGCCATATATCCAACTATTAAATCGTATGCGCCATCACCAGCAGCCACGCTATCTCTAACAGAACCTTTGAATTCATCTTGATTGTCACAGTGTCCGGGGAGAGAACGGTATTCAATATTTATATTATATTTATCTTCAATGGCAAGATTACGTCTGTATATAGAATCGTTTACAATTTCACCGTTTTCACTGTCAGACCATATTTCGCAAACTTTATCATCACGGCATAAAGTTGTAAAATCCTTTCCTCCGAAATCTTTACTTTCCATTGAATCAAGCGGACTTTTGGCATTTTCATCTGAAACGTTATCGATTTGATTAATTTTCTCAGATTGTGTTTCTGTTTGATTTTGATTTATATCATTGCTTTTCGATGAATCTGAGGCACAAGAAGCGAGTGCTAATATACACATTTGAGCTGCTAATAATATAGTAACTATTTTTTTAGATAATTTCATTACATTAAGTCTCCTAGATATTAATTTTTATACATAAAATTGGCATATATTATTTTATAATATTAAAGTGAGTTCAATAGAAAAATAGAACTCACTTTAGTTTTACTTATTTATTGTTTCTCTTGCGAGAGATTAATGTACCGCAAAGAGCAATTACAGATGAAGCTGCAAAAACAGCGCCAATATCAAATGTAGAGGGAGCGACTTCCTGTTCAATTATTTCAGCTTCTTCAACAACGGGAGCTTCTGTTACAACTTCTTCAACAACAGTTTCAGCGGCTGTTGTTTCTTCAGCGGTTGTTTCAGCAGCAGGTGCTGCGGCAAAAGTAATAGTAGTACCAAAATCTGTGCCGCTAACGTATGATGTATTGTACTGTGCTTGACCTTCGGAAGTATTTTTGCAGATAATAGGACTGAGAGTTCCTGTTGTGCCAGCTTCCGGAGCTTCCAGATGCATTTCAGACCACGGTACAGCAAGTTCAATCAGTTTCTTATCTTCTGAGCATTTGATAACAGCCTTTTCAGGATATTCAAAAACTTCACCTTCAGCTATCAAACGATAATTAATTTTAGGTCCGGTTTCATCTGTAGTATCAGCTGTAAATTGAATATCTATATATGCGTCATTATAACCTAGGAAGAATAGCGTAGCATCTCCTTGCCATAGATTATCTACATAATCATCGTTTACTGTGGAAAATTCCTTACAATCGCGAATTTCAAGTATGTAGAAATTGGTTTCATCATACATAAACTTGTATGTGACTTCTGGAAGTTCTGATGTAAGCAATTCCGAATTGGTTGGAGCGCCGTTGTCAGGAGTAATGACCCATTCATCTGCGTTGTCCCATTCCCCTTCTGAAACGACACCATCAATAACCGCCTGACCATATGCTGCGGTTGCGGCGTCAGGTTCTGCAGCTGCTGCCGGTACAATACATGAAGCACAGAGCAGAAGCGCGCTCATAATTACTGCAAATTTGTTTTTCATGATATTTCCCCTTTATAAAAATATTTATTTATGTTATTTATATTTTGTGATTTTTAAGTTCAGCCATCAATTCAGCAAAATTGTATCTGCATAGCGCAACCACAGTATCAGCTCCGCCGTAAGACATATACAAATAACCATCATGAATATATGCACCCTGTGGGAATACAACTTCGTTTACATCACCTACGCGCTCATATGGCTCTGTTGGTTCCAGAATTGGATAAGGAAGACGAGCGATGACTTTCTGAGGATTTTCCAAATCCAGCAATGCGGCGCCTGCACGGTAACAGAATGGTTCGCGGTCGTTTGCAACCCCATGATAGATAAACAGCCATCCGTCTTCGGTTTTTATTGGTGGAATGCTGCCGCCGACTTTGAGATTTTCCCAAGGATATTCGCCTTTTATGACGACTTTTTCGTGAATGCGCTGTCTGTAAGACGCCCAGAACTCACGGTCAAGCATATCCTCAAAAGTATCAAAATAATCGATTTGAATATCAGGTTCAATGCGGTGAATATATACGATTTTTCCGTTGACACGTTCAGGCAGAATAAATGCGTCTTTATCCCATTCTGTAGTGGGAATAACGCCTATATGTTCAACGGTTTTAAAATCTTTTGTTCTGGAAATTCCGACTCTTGAGATTTTTAAATCCCAATATGTATAAAAGATAATGAATTCGTCTTCAAATTTAACAATTCGAGGGTCCTGTGTAAAAATGGGATTATTTTTGTCGGTGAATTCAAACTTTATGAAGCCCTTTTCATCTAAATCTGATACAAGCTTTCCATCAGAAGTCAATTCTGCATAGGATACAAAATCCTGTAAATAAAGAAGCCCTGTTTTTGTGCCGGTCCATACTTTTGATGACTCGCTCCAGCGATAGAGCATATGTACTTTGCCGGAATCAAGTACCATGCCGGCATTAAATTTTGCGTGATTTTTTTCAGGCACGAGTACCGCGCCCAGTCTTTCTGCTTTTAT
Source organism: uncultured Clostridia bacterium (assembly GCA_944384555.1). Lineage (GTDB taxonomy): Bacteria > Bacillota > Clostridia > Oscillospirales > CAG-272 > CALWTV01. The sequence continues at coordinate 8,511 of CALWTV010000262.1, forward strand.
CATATTTTTCCTTTCAACAGTTCAGTATTTATCGTTTCGATTTATTAAGTAAAACGTTGTACTGGTTACGTTTTATCACGAACTATTTATTTTGTCAATAGATAAATAAAAATTATATTTTTTATTGTAAATTTACAATAAACGTGAAACTAAAAATATAGAGAAATTATTTAATATCTAAGATAACTGAATCAAAAAACAAAGTCAATGTAATATATAAATAAAATTGTTCTATACAGGTGTTGATTTTGAATAAGTAAATATGCTATAATAATATATATTTATAGCAATAATCTTTCTGCTATACGTGGGTGTGACTGCATGAAGATTATTGCTATATTCTTATTATGAAATCAAATTCTCAAAAATCTCTATATTCATTAATGAGTTTGAAATAAATAAAAATTAGGTATTAATTTGCCACTTCTATATATTTTCAGAAAGGATTAATCAATGAAAAAAGCGACTTTAAAAGATGTTGCGGCAGAGAGCGGATATTCATTTTCACTTGTATCTAAAGTTTTGCGCAACACTGGAATCGAATATATTCCCGAAAAAACATGTCAGGCTATACGTGATGCGGCACTTAAAGTTGGATATGTTGCAAACAAAAACGCACGCACGCT
>CALWTV010000263.1 GCA_944384555.1 uncultured Clostridia bacterium
TTTATATTACAAAATTATACGGAATTCCGCCCTCATATCTGATATTTGGTTCTCCTAAAATAAGCGGCTTTATGTATTCGAGGCATTCATCAGTTACGTTATTACCTCTTTCATTAATAAATTCATCGGGAACATGGCGAGTTTTATTTGCCGCTTCAGATATATCAAGAACTTTATATGAAACACTATATTTACTATCATTATTTCTGATTATAGAGATAATAGAACCTGTATTTCCTTCAATGGCGGCATTGAATCCAAACTGCCCTACTTCAGCCGACTCAGTTAAGTCTGTAAGAGAGGTGATATGTGCAGCACATCTTTGTGGAAGATTCAGCTCAATTGAACGAACTTTGCACCCAATTTCTCTTTTTACAGTATGTTCTAAAGCTTTTCCGGTTCCAGCTAGATATTTATGACCAAATACGTCAACAACACCGCTTTGAGTTCCTTCTCCAACATATTTTCCGTCAGCAAATCTGAGTCCTTCCGAAACTGCTATAACAACATTCGGTTTTTTAGCAAGCTCTGATTTTACATCAATCAAAAATTTTTCCATATCGAAAGAACGCTCCGGAAGGTATACAAAATCAGGAGCAACGCCACATATTATTCTTGGAAGTGCCGCAGACGCAGTAAGCCATCCAGCGTCACGTCCCATTATTTCAACAATTGTCACCGCAGGAATAGTGTATACCGCACAGTCTCTGATAATTTCCTGCATTGTCGCAGCTATGAATTTTGCTGCGCTTCCAAATCCGGGAGTATGGTCAGTACCGGGTAAATCATTATCTATGGTTTTAGGAAGTCCAATTACACGCATATCGTAATCACTATTTTTTAAATATGCTGATAATTTTGCAACGGTATCCATAGAATCATTTCCGCCGATATAGAAAAAATAACGGATATTGTATTCCTTGAAAACGTCAATAAGTGACTTATAGAACTGGTCATCTTTTTCAGGAACGGGAAGTTTTTTTCTGCATGAACCAAGAGCCGCCGCAGGGGTATGTTCAAGCTCAGACAGCATTTGTTCACGTTCACATTCACTGCCTTTAAAGCGCTCAAATAAATCAACAAGATTTTTTGATATAAGCCCCTCTATTCCGTTTCTCATTCCGTATAATGCGGTTATAGTCTTGCCTTTTTCAGGAAAGGCACCTCTGATAACTCCTGCAAGAGTGGCATTTATTGCCGATGTAGGTCCTCCCGACTGACCGACAACCGCTGCTCCAATTAATTTTTCCATGTTAAATAAAACACCTTTTCTTAAAATTATAACATTATTATCATTTTTATGTTAATTAATTATAACACATTGTTAGAATTATGTCAATAGGGAGTGTAGTTATGCTGAAATTTAATAATATAAAAGGAGCACGATTATCTACGTACCCCTTTTATCAACTATTTTACAATTATTCTTCGTCGGATTTATTTTCGTTTTTGGACTGGTTATTTTTGTTCTGACTGTTTTTGCTCTGTTCCTTGTGATTACCGTTATTATTAACGTTATTATCACAGTTCTGCTGTTTAGACTGCTGATTCTTCTTGTTATCCTTATCCATAGATAAAAACACCTCTTAAAAATATTTTGCAAATTGCTTGCGAGATTATTATTGCTCAATAGATTTGAATATATACATGAATATCTGAAAAAGATAACAAATTTATTTAAAAATGATATCATAAATAAAAAATTTACGGCAAAAGCTTTTGTAGCCTCAGCCGCAAATTAAATTATTCAAGCATATAAAATTTTCTCAAGCTCCGGCATAGCGGAATTTATTATTTCTTTTGATAAGTCAGAATCTGTAAGCCAGTCTTTAAAAATATCACGGCGTAAAATCACAGGCATTCGATTATGAATATCTGAAACTGACTCATTTGCTTTTGTAGTTAAAATAACAAATCTCGGAATATTATTGTATATCTTCCATATTCCTGCCATATAGAGCATTTTTGAATCTGTATTCTTAAAAAGATATTTCTCTTTTTGAGAATTTATATCGTGACTCCATTCAAAAAAACCGGTTGACGGAATAATACACCTATTCAAAGCAAAGCTGTCACGAAAAGTAATTTTTTCGCATACACTCTCGCTTCTTGCATTTATAATCAGTTTATTTCCATCAATACCAGGGAAACCCCATTGTAAAACATTTATTGACATTCCGCTTTTTCCTCGTGTCATTACCGGAACACAGTCACTTGGATATATCTCGCCTGTTTTAAACTTTCCACCGTATTTTTTACCGGCAGACTGTATAATGTCGAATAATTCCTCATTTTCCCCATCATCAAAAACAGTATATCTTCCACACATACAGAGATTCTCCTTTGATTATTTTATAATAATATTATTATACCACATATCATAAGGAAAATAAATAACTTATTTATTCAGACTAATCCTATTATTCATTTTGTCAAAAAGTAAATAAATCGGTTTCCATAAAATGAGCGCAACAAAAAAGTTTCCTATCGCATGAGTTATATCAAATGGAATTCCACTTATCCAGTAAGAAATACCTGCTCCAATTCCTCCTGTGATAAAATATGGGAAAGAGCATAAAAATCCGAAACACAATCCAAAAAATCCAGAAATAACTGACCATAGAATTACAGAGCGCTGTTTTCTAAATGGCATAGTTATAGCCCATATAATAGTCCATATGTAAAGATAGTTAAACCACCACATACTTATACCAAAAATAAAGCCCTCAACAACTACAAACGTATATATTATAAATAACGCCCGTTTTCCGTATATAATAGTATATACTATACAAAGTAAAGTGACAAGCTCAATATTCGGCAAAAATGAAAGCGCAACCTGAGCCGTTACCATAATTGCCGCAAGCAACGCAAGAAGTATTATGTCAGCAGTTTTTATTTTCATAATTGAAATTTATCCTCAAATTACCATCCAGTAACAAGCGTAATTTCATATTTTTCACCGTCAGCTATAACGGTAAGGTCAGCGCTTGTATTCAAAAATTCACCATTTTTTGAAAAACTCCACCACTGTTGTTTAGATTCATCAGCGGTATAACCATTTACTGATTTTACATACAGTCCGTAAGGTCCTTCTTCACCTTCAATAAGGTTTTCTTCTTGAAGTGCTTCTCCAAGATATTCAGCATCGGTTTTTATTTCAAACGTTGAATTTTCAAATTCTCCATTTCCGGCGATTACTTCAACAGTTATGTTCTTTGTGCCTTCAACAGGCTTTGCTGTAAACGTAAAATATACTGCCGCAAGTACACCTATAATCACCACAAAAATAATTACCGCTGCAATAATTATCTTTGTATTTGATTTTTTCTGTTCCATAATAAATTTACAAATCCTTTCTGTAAGACATTATAATAATCTTAATGCAAGCTATATTATATCAACAATTATTGATTTCGTCATTGTAATATTTTATATTTTATTGTTATATAATATCAGAATTATTGACAGATAGACATTTTTGAGTTAAAATATAACTTGAACATTGACCGAAACAAAGTTATAAGGGGGATATGCCGCGTTTAAATACGGCAATTATTTTTATGTTTAATAAAATTGGATTTGACAATGATAAATACATTAAACTTCAGTCTGAGCATATAATGAAGCGTATCTCACAATTCGACAACAAGCTTTATCTCGAACTTGGAGGAAAACTTTTTGATGATTACCATGCTTCGCGCGTACTGCCTGGTTTTGAACCTGACAGTAAAATAAAAATGCTGACAAAGCTAGCTGATAAAGCTGAAATAGTAATTGTAATCAACGCAATAGATATAGAAAAAAATAAGGTAAGAAGCGACCTTGGAATAACATACGATGAGGACGTACTTCGGCTTATAGACGCTTTCCGCAACATCGGATTATATGTAGGAAGTGTTGTAATCGCTCAGTATTCAGGACAGTACAACGCAGACATTTTTCGCAGACGCCTTATAGATATGAAAATTCCTGTATATCTTCATTTCCCGATTCCCGGTTATCCTTCTAATATGTCATTTATTGTAAGTGACGACGGATATGGAAGAAATGAATATATCGAAACTACAAGACCACTTGTAATAGTTACTGCTCCAGGCCCGGGAAGCGGTAAAATGGCAACGTGCCTGTCTCAACTTTACCATGAGTATAAACGCGGAATTCATGCGGGTTACGCAAAATTTGAAACCTTCCCTGTTTGGAATCTCCCTTTAAAACATCCAGTAAATCTTGCATATGAGGCAGCAACCGCAGATCTTAATGACGTAAATATGATAGACCCATTTCATCTTGAAGCATATAACGAAACTGCCGTAAATTATAATCGTGACGTTGAAGCATTCCCTCTCTTAAATACTATATTTGAAAAAATAGCTGGGGAGAGTCCGTATCACTCTCCTACCGATATGGGAGTTAATATGGCAGGCTTTTGCATTTTAGATGAAGATGTTGTCAAGAAAGCCTCTAATGATGAAATTATACGAAGATATTATGCCGCTAAATGCGACAGGCTTATGTGTACAGTCGATGATGAAGCTGTATATAAAATAGAGCTTATAATGAAACAAGCCGGAATATCAATTGAAGACCGTCCAGTAGTTTCAAGCGCTTTAAAGCGTTCTGAGGAAACCGGCGCTCCGGCTGTTGCTATTGAAATGCCTGATGGTAAAATAATTACGGGACGAACTTCTTCACTGCTCGGTGCATCGTCGGCAGCTTTATTGAATGTCCTTAAAGAATTCGCAGGTATTGACGATAAAATTCATATTCTTTCAAGAGATGTAATTGAGCCCGTTCAAAATTTAAAAATTGTACATCTTGGTAATCAAAACCCCAGACTTCATACCGATGAAACATTGATAACACTTTCAGTATGCGCCGCAAGCGATTCAAATGCAGAGCTTGCACTTAAACAATTGTCACGTCTTCACGGGCTTGAAGCACATTCATCTGTTATGCTTTCAAGTGTTGATATAGCCTTATTTAAAAAACTCGGAGTTAATATCACATGTGAACCAGTATATGAGTCAAAAAAAGTAAGACATTCATAAATCAAATTAAATTATAATAAAAAATAAAGGAATTGTATGCGCAACTGACAAAGTTGAAATACAGTTCCTATCTTTTTGCCATAAGTAGTTATTCATATATAGTTTGATACTTGCATCGGTTAATATAATTCCGAAAATTATTAAATACTTCTTTTTCAAGATTATTTGTCAAAAACTTATTTCTCTCCACTAACTCGTCCATGCGCTTTGAGCGCACAACTGCCGCAGAATATGGTATATTGCATACTTCTGCGATATCATCTGCGCGTCTAATTCCAAGCCCCCACAATACGCACGCAGGCGCAAGTGTACGTATTGCAAATGCATCTGCCTCTATTTCTGAAGATGGTTTATTTTTAATCTTGCCCGATGACATGGAATGATATCCTTTTTTTAGTTCATGACCCAACAGTATATGCCCCAGTTCATGCATTACAGTAAAACGGATTCTCTGAGGAGAATCTCCCTCGTCAAAAATAATATACCATTTTTGACCATCAAAAATACTCACACCGCTTTCTTCAGGTGAAAGTATATCAACATCACGATTTCTGAATACATCAATATTTGCATTTTTGGCAATTGAAATTACCGGAACTGGCAGAGAATTGATTTTATTGTCAGCTAAACATTGCCATGAACTGTTTCTGCATTTTTTATATGTTCCATAAAACATAAAATCACCTCAATATAAATATTAAAGATGATTTTTCTTGTTTATATCAAAAATCTTCATCTACTTTAGGGGCATTTTTCAATTTTTCTATAACCGTTTCAGAAATATCTGTTATTTCATCTTCATTATTATCATTACTTTTTGCCGCACGGTATACTTTTATTCTTTTTTCTGAAGAAGATTTATTTGCAGATTCCTCATGTGATGCAAAAAATTCAAGCAATTTATCAATTACAACGCGGTATTCTTCCTTTAATTTTAGATAATTTTCAAGTAATTTTACAGCATTTTCATTAAATTCGTATTTATCTGCTAATGCTTGTACAATTTTCTTTATTTCCTCCCCAGAATTAATATCTCCTTTTCCGGTTCTAATCCACTCCTCATTTATTCCGTATTCCGCACATATTGCTTTTATTATGAGGTCAGAAGGCTCAACTGAATTATATTCTATATTGCTTATAACACTTCTGCTTACTCCTATTTTTTTGCCGAATTCCGTCTGAGACAATTTGTTTTTCTTTCTTATTTCTCTTATTCTCTCATATATTTCCATTTTATATTTATTCACCTCTTAGATTAGTATACTGCCGCTCAGGCATTTTGTCAATTTAATTTTATCTACACTATTATATAATTGAAATGTATTGACAAAAGCATTATTTAATAGTATAATGTATTGTACAAGTCATTTTTTGTCATATAATGTATTATACAAAGCAAAAGGAGTATTTTATATGAAAAAAAATATACCAAACTCTGCTAAAATAAAATATGGTGATATAGATAAATATCTAACAGCTGCTGAATACATAAAAAAATTAAATGATTCTGAAATGGCATTAATAATACAGCAAACAAAATTATATCTTTTACAACAAGAAAAAATATCTAATCGAAAAAATTGATGTAATTTAAATTATAATTTTTAAAATAAATCTTATACATAAATATATTTTAAGCTTTGTATAATTATTTATTTTATTTGACTTGTACTGATTTATAGAACATAGGGGGATTTTTTTCATGAAAAAAGATTTTATCAGGGATTATGCAACAGCGGCATTTATTATTTATTCCGAGATGGGCAAACCGTCTGATGATAAACTTTATAAAGAACTTTACGTTTACGCAATTGAAAAATGTGGATTAAAATCAAGTGAAAAAGCACATGACCTTGCCATAATGTCAGTACAATATGATTACGGTCCGTTGATTGCTGATATAGAAGCAGTTAATACAACAATTTCACAGCTTAGAAATAATGGACTTAATGATATCGAAAAAGCTGTTGACGGTGTTTATTTTAAGATTACACAAAAAGAAAATGAATTGAGAAAACGTAATTTCTCGAATATGGTACGCAATTATGCCTGTGAAAACGCTATTTCTGAAAAAGATATATATGTAAAATTAAAAATTGCAAGAACTTTATTTGCATATAATCGAGGGCTTCGAATACCTGACTATGCTTATTTTTTAAGAAATAAATAACATAAATATAATTAAGAGACTCACATCAGCTGATTTATTATGGTGTGAGCCTCTTTTAAAATTAAAATAGATATTAATTATTTATTAGTTTATATAGGAAAAATGACCGATGAATAAAATATTTCCAGAATTATTATCTCTTATTACATAAATAAACGGTTTATCTGCCTTAAATTCTTTTACTTCAGTCTGAATTGCCGAAGTTGCTTTCATTTCAACTGAAGTAGCCGCCGCCGCTTCTGTTCCGTTTTCATCAACAGAAATATATGTCTTATGAAGTACGTCTGAAATATACATATTTCCGCCAGAAAACATTTTAGTGAAATCGGCAATTTCATTGAACGCATCATTTATTCCCATTAATTTAAGGGTTTCAACAAGAGAAAGCGAAGTTTCAGTTTTAAACTTAGGAATTGACACATTCACATTACAGTTAACAAATTCTCCGTTAGATATAGCTTCTTCTACTGCTGAATAATTATCCGACAAAGCTATATACATACTTATATTTTTATCAGTATCATTTTTGTAAGTGAGCTCAATCATTTTTAAACCATTTGACGGATTTTCAAAATATCTATAATTCCCGTTTTGGTTCATAAAATCTATCTGCGTAACTTTTCCGTTTTTATCTGTAAAGTTTCCTTTTGCAGTGTTTGCACTATCAAACTGATTCTGCCATGCTCCGTTGAAATAAACAGTATTCACTAAAAGTGCATCAAATTCATTATTATCTGTAATTGACGTAATTTTTCCGTTTGTATTCTCGCTTGTCCAATTATTTATCGATTCAACTGCGTTGTTATTATCAACCACACTTGATTTAGCTTTATAATATTTAGCCATTTCCGATACGAATGTCTCGGAAAAATTAATGTCTGGCGCACGGTCTTTATTCAGCCAAATAGAATTTGCCATTTTTAAACTTAATGATTGATTATCACTAGAAGAATAAGTTTCAATAAATTCCATCATTGAGTTATTGAAATTTTCTAAGCTGTCAACACCTAATGTTTTTAAAATTTCCTCACGTGTTTTATTTTCTGCACCATTAGCTGCCATAGCCAAAGCGACTTTTACACTGAATGGAGATATAAACCAGTTTTGCTGAGTGTCCATATACTCACATATTCTGAAACTAAATGAACGGCTGCTTGCTGTACTTATTATTGAGTTATAAAGTCTGAGCATTGTGGATATCGCCTGTTCTCTTGTATAATATTCTTGTGGTGCAAAAAGATTATCGCCAACACCGGTCATTATCTTAGCAGAAAGCATTTGCGAGGCAGAATATGAAGCCCATTCAGAAATTTCATCAAAATCGCTGTAAAGCGGTTCTGTAAGTGCTGGAATATACATATCCGTATAAACTGCGATTCTGTCTAAAATTGTAACAGCTTCTTCACGTGTAATAAAATTATTTGGCAGAAATTCAGTATCACTTTCTCCTTTTATTATTCCGATACTCCAAAGCGCAATTATTTTAGGATTATCCGTATCCTGAAAAGCGCATTCTATATCGCCATTGGCAAACCCGTTACCTTCAATTTTGAGTATCAATTCATATGCAAGTTCACAAAACTCTTCCCTCGTGATGTTTTGAGTAAAATCTCCATTTAAGCTATTTGGAATAATCCCAACTTCATATGCCTGATTAACTTCCGGTTCAGCCCATTCAGAAACCTTGTTTTCAAGCGCGCTTACCGGAATGCATAAAGCCAAAATCAGCAAAACCAATATAAATTTTTTCATGAAAAACTCCTTAAAAGTCATCTAAAGCATTTTTAAACTATTGACTAAATAAAAATTTCGCCTTATACTAATAGACTTTAATTTAAGGAAATTTGTTCCCGCAAATTCATTTAAAATATTTTTAACTAACGATAAAAATTAATCTGCAATCATATTATTGATAAAAATTAATTAAGACTGCGCAAATATTTAATAATTTCAGTTCCGGCTTTCGCACCTTCATAAACCGCTTTTGCAATTTGCAGAAATCCTCCTGTACAGTCACCAGCAGCATATAATCCCGGTATATTTGTCGCCATATTTTCATCTATGACTATATTGTTTCCTTCAGTTAAAGCGCCTATTTTTTTTGCAAGCGCACTGCTTCCCGCAACTCCCACGGCAACAAAAATTCCCTCTGTACAAATTTCCGTTCCGTCTTTAAACTTTATTTTTTCAACTCTTTCCGTACCCTCAATCTGAGCTACTTCTTTTTTATTTATAATCATATTTTCAGGGAAATTTGCAGTAGGTTCACTTCCATTTGTTAAAATTGTAACTGATTTAGCAACAGCTGAAATTTCATTTGCTTCATGCAGCGCATATTCTCCACTTCCAAGAACGCACACATTTTTTTGACGGTAAAAAAATGCGTCGCATACTGCGCAGTAACTTACTCCTTTTCCCTCAAAATCAGACAATCCTTTGATTTTTGGGGTACTTCTTGATGAACCCGTTGCAATTAGTATAGCATCTGCCTTATATTCCGATAAAACTGTTTTAACTGTCAATTTATCATAAAACGCAAATCCTACCGCTTCATCATTTACCAACTTAGCGCCTAAGCGTAAAGCACCTTCAATTCCGGCTTTTTCAAGCTCTTTACCGCTTATTCCTTCCGGAAATCCATAATAATTTTCAATCATTTCTGCTTTTTCAAGAGCACCGCTGCCTTTTGAAATAATAGTTGTATCAAAGCCGGCTCTTAATGTATAAAGTGCAGCTGAAATGCCTGCCGGTCCTGAACCGATTATTACAACGTTTGACATAAAAATACCTCCAAAAATCAATTCAATCCATAACTTTATATAATAATCAATAATACTATTTATTTAAATATTTTACTAATTTAATATAAAATAATCATGGTTTAATTAATATTCCCATTTTTCTGTCATTATTACAGGTTCAATTTTACCGTCTTTAACATTCATCTTATCAATACATAAAATACGGTGTCCCGCTTCAAGATCGCCTACAATACGTCTGTGATATACAATAAGCCATTGATTAAGCGGTTCACAGAAAAGATATCCATGATGTCCCGGACCGTTCGCAAGAGGTTCCTGTTTTGCGAGAATTGTCTGTGCGGTATTAAATTCTCCATATGGTGAATCTGATACACAGTATTTAACGCAATACGAACCATCACCCCAACCACCAGATGACCACATAAAATAATATTTTCCGTCCGCTTTCATCATACACGGTCCTTCAACATAGTCGGGTGGCGTAATTTCAGTAAAAATCTCTCCATTACGATTTTCAACAAATCCGGTAAGGTCAGAATTCATAACGGCAATATTGCAGTGTCCCCATCCGCCGTAATACAAATAAATCGTTCCATCATCATCTTTGAAAAGATGTGCGTCTATTGGTTGAGCACGGTTTATAAATCTATCAACCAGCTGTCCGTCTATATGTTTTCTGAAAGGTCCTGCGGGAGAATCTGAAACAGCAATTTCAAGTCCACCTTCTTCGTCATCAGACTGAATATCGTTAGAAGCAAAAATAAGATAATATTTACCATTTTTATCTATGATTGTGGGAGCCCAAGTTGCTCTCCATACATGAGGAAAGTCTTCCATCGCAATTATTCCTTCATGTTTTGTCCAGTGTTCGAGATCTTTTGATGAAAATGCATCTATATTCATTTGCAGCTTATAGTCTGTATATGAGCGAGTTACATATATCCAATATTCACCATTATAAAAGCGTGCTTCCGGGTCTGCGTACCAACCTGAAACTATCGGATTTTTTATTGTTGGCATAAACTAATCTCCTTATAATGTTATTAAAATACGAGTATGTATTTTACGTATTATTATACATTATTTTATTATAGCCGTCAAGTTTTATTATTTTTAATGCATTAACGTTAGATTTTAATTTAAAGCCACAATTTTGATTTAATAAATAAAAATACTCAATAATAGACTTATTTATTAACAGCTTTTTCAGTAAAGCTCCGAGCGTCTGTCCAAAAATACAGGAATCCTTTTACGAATCTGATTAAGCATTTGCAAATTGCACTCTGCCGACAATATTTCCTCATTTTCTCCGGCAAGTGCAACTGTTGACCCTAACGGGTCAATAACAGCCGAATTTCCTCCATAAACTATATCATCAGCAATTCCGCAGGAATTACAGCAAACAACAAACATCTGATTTTCAATTGCTCTTGCCATTGTCAGCGTCCGCAGATGAAATATTCGTTCTTTCGGCCACTGTGATACCACAAAAAGCATATCAAGCCCTTGCAAGGCGAGCTTGCGGGTAAGCTCAGGAAAACGAACATCATAACAGATAATTATACCACATTTTACACCGTCCAGCGTAAACCCGCACAATTTATCGCCATAAGTGTAATAATTATCCTCATTCATTGGGGTGAATAGATGTGTTTTATCGTAGTGTGCAATGCACCTGCCGTCACGGTCAAAAATAAATGCGGTATTATATACTTTTTCGTCACGCAGATTTGAAACAGATCCGGCAACAATGTTCACTTTATATTTTTTAGCCATCTCCCCGATTCGGAGCTTTACAGTATCTCCGTCTTTACAGCAAAGTTCTGTAAGGTTCTCTTTTGGGAAAAAACCCGTATTCCAGGTTTCAGGCAATATAAGAACGTCCGGCTTGTCTTTGATAGCTTCACAAATCATATTCTCCGCATGAGAAAAGTTTTCATCAGGGCAGCCAAGCTTCATATTCATTTGCAGACAAGCGAGCTTCATCGTTTTCACCCCTTTTTCAAAAGATTGCAAAGTCGGTTTGCCGCTTCTTTGGTTTCTTCCGGACTGCCAAAGGTTGAAAACCGAAAATATCCCTTTCCGCATTCGCCAAACCCGTCGCCTGGGATACCAACTACCTGAATTTCGCGAAGCAGATAGTCAAAGAATTCCCATCCGCTCATTCCGTCGGGGCACTTCATCCATATATAAGGCGAGTTTTTGCCGCCAGTGTACCAAATTCCTGCGGCATTAAGTGCCTCCATAAAATATGAAGCGTTTTCTTTGTACACCCGAATATTTTCCCGAATCTGTTGTTGGCCCTCCGAAGTAAATACCCCCATAGCACCTTTTTGGAGGATATATGAAACTCCGTTCGTTCGTGTTTCGCGGTTACGAGACCACATTTCATTTAAATTCATACCGTCGCGAATGAGATTCTGAGGAACGATGGTATAACCAAGCCGTGTGCCGGTAAAACCTGCCGTTTTGGAAAGGGAGCATATCTCAATAGCGCACCTGTCGGCACCGTCCAGCTCATAAATACTGTGGGGGACATTTTCATCTTCAATGAAAATCTCATATGCCGCATCAAACAGAATCACAGCGCCAATCTCATTGGCAAAGTCCACCCACGCTTGGAGCCCATTGCGGTTGTATACAGCACCAGTGGGGTTGTTTGGTGAACAAATATAAAGAATATCCGCCTTAGCTTTGTCACATGGTGTTGGCAGAAATCCGTTTTCCTCTCCAGAAGCCAAATGTATGATTTTTCTACCGGCAAGGATATTGGTATCTACATATTCGGGATATGCCGGCTCAATAACCATAACCGTATTATCCTGATCGAACAATTCCAAAATATCTCCCAGGTCATCACAGGCACCGCTTGACACAAAAATCTCTTTCTCTGTTATAGTCGTGCCCATTTTTCTGTAATATTCCTCAATAGCATGACGCAGCTCAGCACTACCGATTTCAGGCATATAACCGTGGAAAGTTGAAGCGTTTGCCTGATCATCAACCGCCTTGTGAAGTGCTTTTATTACTGCATCGCATAATGGAAGTGATACATCGCCCACACCCATTCTAAGAACTTTTTTACCTGGATTTGCGTCTATATATTCCTTGGTCTTGCGATAAATAGTGTTGAATAAATAGCTATCTTTCAATTCGTTGTATCTTGTATTCGGTTTTAACATATTTCTGTTTCTCCTTCATAAATTGTTTCGGCAAATCCCATTATAAAAATGGTATTATTTGATGAAATTTGAGCTTTCAAAAAATTTTTGTTAAGTTCTACTAAAAATAGCTCGTAATGTTAACAATAATCTTCTAATATAGCAACTATTACTAACTCAAAAGCACCTGTTCCACAGACCAATGTAACGCTGCTATAACCTGTTTCGAAATGACATTCAGACAATTTTGGGGTAAATTTCTTAATATTTAAAGAAGCTTCACCGTAAACATACAGATAGTCATTGCCAAGTCCATGCATTTTTGTGAATTTCATTCGTATCAACTCATTTTCCATCAATTGTAGAAATACCGAGTGTGACCTCCTCAAGCACATCAAGAAGCATTCTCACTGTATCCAGAGAAGTCAGCATTGTAATATTATTCTGCGCCGCACACTGACGGATAGCTATACCATCACCAAAATGTTTTCCTGAAAGAATAGCACGGGTGTTGATTACATAACTGACATAGCCTGCCCGTATTGAATCAAGCACCTCATCGCTGCCTTCGCTGGGTTTATGGCGGATACGGGTTCGTATTCCATTCGCTTTCAAGAATTCGCCTGTAAGCGTTGTAGCCTCAATATTAAAGCCCATATTGTAAAAACGGCGGACAAGCGGCAGTGTTTCCTCTTTATCCTCATCGGCAACACTAACCACCACAGTTCCGTAATTGCGAAGTGTAAGTCCAGATGCCACCATAGCCTTATAAACCGCGCGATGAAGTTTTTTATCATATCCTATGGCTTCACCAGTCGACTTCATTTCCGGAGACAGATATGCGTCCATACCCCTGAGCTTAGAGAAAGAAAAGGCAGGTGCTTTTACATAATAACGTTCCTTTTCCTTAGGATATACATCAAATATTCCTTGTTCCGCCAAAGACATACCAAGATTACAACGAGTCGCAATATCGGCAAGGCTGTAGCCTGTGGCTTTTGAGAGGAACGGCACTGTTCTTGATGAACGTGGGTTTACTTCAATGATATAAACATCATCGCTTTCGTCCACAATAAACTGAATGTTGAAAAGACCGATAATGCCAATACCGAGTCCTAACTTTTCAGTATAGTCAAGAATAGTTTCTTTAACTTTATCAGAAAGGCTGTATGACGGATAAACGCTGATAGAATCTCCAGAATGTACACCGGTTCGCTCTACAAGTTCCATTATACCGGGAACAAACACATGCTTACCATCACAGATTGCATCTACCTCAACCTCTTTTCCGCGGATATATTTATCCACCAAAACAGGCTTATCCTCATCGATTTCTACGGCAGTCTTCAAGTAGTTACGGAGTGTTTCTTCTTTTGCTACGATTTGCATGGCTCTTCCGCCGAGTACAAAACTTGGACGAACGAGTACAGGATAGCCAATTTCTTCGGCAGCCTTAATGCCGGCTTCGATACTAGTTACAGCCTGCCCCTTCGGTTGTGGAATTCCAAGAGAATCTAGCAGCTTCTCAAAAGCATCACGGTTTTCTGCACGCTCAATAGCATCGCAGTCTGTACCGATTATCTTAACTCCACGATCACGTAGAGGTTCTGCCAGGTTGATAGCGGTTTGACCGCCGAGGGTTGCAATGACGCCCTCCGGTTTTTCCAATTCGATGATGTTCATTACATCTTCTACGCACAGCGGCTCAAAGTACAGCTTGTCGGAACAGGTATAGTCGGTAGATACCGTTTCGGGATTATTGTTGATAATGATTGCCTCATAGCCTGATGCCTTAATTGTCTGTACAGCATGAACTGTGGAATAGTCAAATTCCACGCCCTGGCCAATTCGAATAGGTCCCGAACCCAATACGATTACCTTTTTCTTATCCGATACAATTGATTCATTTTCATCTTCATAAGTGGAATAAAAATACGGGATATAGGAGTCAAACTCCGAGGCACAGGTGTCGATCATTTTATAGACCGGCATAACACCGTTTTGTTTACGC
>CALWTV010000264.1 GCA_944384555.1 uncultured Clostridia bacterium
AAATAAATTTTAATGAGGAAAGCGTTATTATGAAAAGGATAATTTCTGTTGCCCTTCTTACCGCAATGCTTATTTTATCGGTATCCTGCTCCGCAAATAATGCAAAAAATTCAAGTGCTGTTTCAAATGAAACCTCTGATACAACAAATTTTGTTTCCGACAACATTAATGAATCTCAGGTATCAGAAAAAATCCCCGATATGCTCCCAGAAAAAGATTTTAACGGAAAAGTTTTTCGAGTAGCAGTTGAACCTGACAAAGAATACGAAATAATGTCTGAAACTACAAATGGAGAAATCACTAATGATGCTATCTATAACAGAAATATTTTAATAGAAGACAGGTTCAACGCAAAAATAGAAACCATTGCAATTGAAAATACTCATGATAATATTGTCACAACTGTTACGGCAGGTGATGATGCCTATGATATGGCAGGTACGAGAACATGGAATTCTTATATACCTATTGTAGCACATGCGCTTGTGAATTGGTATGATATTCCATATGTGAATTTAGACCAACCTTGGTACTACAAAGTTACAAATGACAGTGCAACTTTTAACGGAAAACTTTTCGGCGTTACATCGTATCTTGCAATCACTACCTTGCTTGACACATATGCTATGTTTTTCAATGAGAAAATATGCAGTGATTTTGGATATACGGCTTCTGACCTGTACAATCTTGTATATGACAACAAATGGACTTATGATAAATTCAATGAGATTTTATCTCAAATTTATGTAGATGTCAACGGTGACGGAAAGCATGACAAAGATGATATTCACGGATATGTCGGCGGTTTATGCCACCCTCTTGATATATGGCTTGCCGCTTTTGATCAACCGCTTACGTCAAAGGATTCAAACGGAAATTTACAGATACAAATATTAACTGAAAAAACCGTTTCCGCACTTGAAAAAATATATGAGCTTACATATAATAATCCAGCTTCATTCAGACAAAAAATTGATTATTCTGAGTATGCTGAATTTGCCGCAGGACATGCCGCATTTACACCTTTGCCTTTCCATACAACATTCGCAGAACTGCGTGAAATGGAAGAC
This sequence comes from uncultured Clostridia bacterium, assembly GCA_944384555.1. Lineage (GTDB taxonomy): Bacteria > Bacillota > Clostridia > Oscillospirales > CAG-272 > CALWTV01. The sequence continues at coordinate 1,071 of CALWTV010000264.1, forward strand.
CCATATGGTATTCTTCCGCTTCCGAAGTGGGATTCCGAACAGCCCATGTACCGTACCCATATTTATGACCAGTACACCACATACAATATTCCTAAAACTGTTCCGGAAGAAAATTATGAATTTATAGGAATAATGATGGAGGCTCTGTGTGCCGAAAGTTATAACAGTGTATACCCCGCTTACTATGAGGTAGCTTTAAAAAATAAATATGCTGCTGATAAGGACGCCGCTAAAATGATTGATATAATAATGGAAGGCGCAGGAATGGATTTTGCTTATATCTTCAGTGATAATTTAATGCGTGTATCGTTTTTGTTCCGCGACCTTATTAATAACAATTCTACTGATATTACCTCTCAAATGAAAAAAATTGAAAAACCTCTCTCAAAGGCAATTGAAAAGCTTTATGAATATTATGAGGATTAATGATTAAAATATAAAACGCCTGAATTTTATGCATATCAGGCGTTTTTTTTATATTTTTACCAGGTCGAATTAAAATTCATAAAATATTATACTTATACTCTTTTGTATAATACCACAATTAAAATGCCCACAATTAAAACTGCCGCACTTCCTCCAATTAATATCAAATCATTGTTTTTTTCTGAGGAATTCTCTCTTGAAGCAAAATTTTCCGAAAATCCCCCTCGTATATTTTCAACAGATTCCTGCCCACTTTGATCGCTTTCCTCAATGGAAAAATCAGGATTAATCTGCGAATTTGTATCCGTGCTATCTCCGTTATCTGATACATTACTGTCCGAGTTGCCCTGCTCTTGCTGAATATCTGGCATATTGCCGACTTGATCTTCGCTAAACTCCATAGGCGGAAGTTCCCCGTTTTGTTGATTCCATTTATTACTTTGGTCAGGCGTCATATTTTCAGGATTAAAATTTCCCATATCAGGCAAATCCATTCCTCTGCCCATTCCGCCACCATTGTTCATTGTGCCCATATCAGATATATTGATGGATGACGCATCTATCAGCTCGTCTGTATATTGCGTCTGACCTTCTGATGTGGAGGCGATTGTTCCGTCAAGCTGTCCGCTGATACTTTCTGCACGCAACAGACAAAATTCTTTGAGCGTGGCAATTCCTGTTTCAAATTCTTCATAGGTGCAGAATTTGGTTGGATCTTTCTCTACATACGGCGATATCATTTGATAGACACTGTCAATCATTTTTGAAAAATAACCGCTGTCAAAATAACTGGAGATAAATTCCGAAAAATACTGATGATACATTTCGGTATATTCCTCATTTGAGAAAATCCACGCAAGCATAGGCCTAGACTCTACTGTACCTCCTGATACCGGCGTATCAATCGAATAGTTTACCAATGCAGTTGCGTCCTGAGCACCCTGAAATCCTCCGAAAGCAAGATTATAATCCCATGGAATCATATAAAGCTGACCGTTTTCTTCATATAAATAATAATTGTGAATCATAGAGCCAGTATAGCTGTCAAAATTGCACACAAAGTTATGCACCACAAAATAACGTATAACTTCATCTATATTTACTACTTCTTCAATATTCTCATTTGCGTTCAATTGCTTTAGCGACTCAATTAACCGGCTCTTGTCAGCGTCTGTAATATCTGTCTTGGCATTATCGAAAATATTCTGATAACTGCTGTAATCGTCATCGGAATAAATCAAAGATACGTCACTACTTCCCATTGTTCCTCCCATGCCGCCTTTATTTTCCCTTGCACTGAAATCAGGAATTTGAGCCATATTTTCTTCAGGTGTACTTGTCATTTCTGAAATGTCGGCAGTATCTATGTCAGGCGGAGTCATCGTACTATCACTAATTTCTCCGGTTGCAGTATCTACAGAATTCCTCATCTCTCTGCCAAAATTTGTGTTGTTCTGCTGTTCATCTATATTATTATTTTGCCAATCTTCTATATTAAACTTTTCGCCAATTCCGCGTCCGCCGCCCATGTTTTGGCTATCCGGCTTATAAAGTTCCCCATAATTTCTTCCGTAATTTCTCTCAAGGAACGCTTCTTCCACTCCTTCAACCGCCAAGTATAATCCCCATTCTTCACCGTTTACTGTGATATATACATAACTGCACATCGGCGCATCAACTCCGAAATATCCCATCATTTGATATGTGAGATAATCCTTCATGTAGGTATTGTCCTGAATAATATTGTTAAGGCTAAGTTTATCAAGTCCATAATAGCTTTTCGTGCTGTCATAGTGGTCAAACTCTATCTTGAAACTATAACGGTCATTGCCATAGTTGGCTACTTGTGTAAGAGAGGTATTACCTTTTGCACGTATACCCACATTTTTATATGACTCATTGTCAATTACCACTGAACACAGAGAATATTCCTCATTTGTACATGTATCGATAAAGCTTTCCCAGTCATCCATAACTATATCTATCGTATGAACTCTGCCAGTGTCAAACAAACGTGTTTCATATCCCTTAACATTAGAAGCAGCCTGAATGCCGAAATTTGCACCGTTCATAAAAATTACTGTGAAAATTACTGCTATAACTATTATAACGCAGCATATTTTATCAATTTATTTATGTGTTGACATAATTTTTTTCCTTCATTATCCCATGTAATCCCCATTATAGCTTACAAGTACCGCACTGCTTACCCCGTTCATCTCAGATAAAATATTTACAAAATCTGTATTTTCATCTTTCATACGTACCTCAACATTTAATTCAATTGCGCCTTTCTGCACAGTTTTACTTTTGACTACAAGACGCTGAACCTGCTTTTTTAAAAACTCGGTTGCATTTACTTCGCTGTCATGATTTTCACAACGAATAACTACAATATACGGATTTACATGCGACTTTTTGTTGGCAAATACAAGAATTATAATTCCGATTATAACACTTCCGAAGACCGCAAGAGGAATCATTCCGGCTGCTAATACAATGCCTACGGCAATAGCCCAGAACAAAAACGCAATATCAAGCGGTTCTTTTATTGCTGTACGGAAACGAACTATCGAGAGTGCACCGACCATTCCGAGTGAAAGCACTACGTTTGACGTAACCGCTAAAATAACCAGTGTGGAAATCATAGTAAGCGCTACAAGCGTTAAACCAAAATTCGATGAATACATAACTCCGGAAAATGTCTTTTTATATATAAGAAAAATAAACATGCAGATTCCAAAAGCCACTGCCATTGAAAGTACCATATCTAAAATAGATATGCTTGAAACGTTCTCCAAAAAACTTGATTTGAAAATATCCTGAAAAGTCATTTTAATTTTTCTCCTTTTTATTTTTTTAATTTATCCATATATGCGGCTTACGGCGTATTTTGAAAATGCCGCTGTCTGCGTCCCGGGAGTTTGCACAATATCACGGATTAATGACGGCAGAAATGTGTCCCATTTTACTTCCAGAATAATTTTTCCGCTGTCCGCCGGAACTGTAACGCAGTCGGACTTCAAAAAATCAGCAACGCACATACTTGTACGAATGTTATAATCAAGAGTTACTCTTACATTGCCCGGAGCATATACAAAAGGCTCTCTTGTATAGTCTACTATTGTTTTGGGCTTCAGTCCCTGAGTTTTCATCTTAAAAAATAATTCCTGAATAAGTGAGTTTTCACCGTTTGAAAATTTTGGCGTACAGTCTCTAATAATGCTATTAACCTCATCAATTGCAAGCTCCGTCTGAACTTTATTGCACAAACCGTTTATCTTGCTTTTCTTTTCCAACAAAATAAATGAAGTATCTCCGTTATAATATCTAATACGAAATTTTTCCCTGCAATTTACGCCGTCTATCTTTTCTCTCAAAGCCTTATCATGAATATTGTCAAAATACATACTGCGAATTTCATATTTGCCGCTTATTGCATGTGAGTCCTGTTCCATAACAGCCCTTAGTCTAGCTCGAAGCGCGAATAAATCCGAGCAATTGATTTCGTGTTTCCATTCATGACGAGAATCCATATAATTACCACCTCTCTTTTTTCTAGCTAAAGTATACTTTATGAACCTTAGTTTAAACTTAAAAAAAATAAAAGGCATCACGAACTTTTGGTGATGCCTTTGTGAATTTTGTGTGATATTAAAAATTTACTGTAAAGCAAACAATGTTTGGCTTTATATACTCAGCATAAATATGACCTTTATTGGCTGACACAAAAGAACTGGCTATTGAAAGTCCAAGTCCATATCCTCCATTTTTTTGCGTACGAGATGTATCCGCACGATAAAAGCGGTCAAACAGCTTATCAGATGACACCTCGGGAATATTTTCACAGGTGTTCTGTACCTTAAAATTAATATGCTTGTCATTCTTCTTAAGATAAATCATAATTTTTCCACTATCATTAGTATACTTTACTGCGTTGTCCAGTAAAATAAATATCATTTCCTCAATCTGCATTTTATCAGCATGAAAATAAATATCTGCTTGTATCTCTTTATAAAGAAATATATTTTTTTCCTCAATTGACTGCATGAAGCTTTGTATCGTTTTTTCACATAGTTCACTTAAACAAAAATCATTTAAATTAACTTGAACTCCACTTTCATCCATACGCGCAAGGGTTAGGAGGTTTTTCATCAGTCCGCTAAGCCGAGCCGTCTGCTCTTTAATATTTCTGCTCCATTTATTTTCACCATTGTACAATTCCATCGCTTCGGTATTTGACTGAATAATGGCAATCGGCGTCTTGATTTCATGGCCCGCATTTGTCACAAATTGTTTTTGTTTCTCTATATTTTCCGCAATCGGCTTAATCGCTTTTCTGGAAAGTAAAATCACAAATATCAGCATAAGCCCCCAACACAAAAGCCCTGCTGCACCTGATAAAAGCAATACACGAATATAAGAAAAAATTTCTTCTGAAATATCTAAAAATACAATATTTTTTCCCTCTCTAATATAGTTATCGTTCATGATAAAACGAAATTTTTGTATTTTACCACTTTTTTCTCCCATATTATATATTTGCATAGCAAGTTGCTCTGCCTCTTCTTCGGAAACCGAGGATGTACGGCTGATATCTTTATATACAATATTGCCGCTCTCGTCAAATCCAACTACAAAGAAATTTGATGACATAAAAATGTCATAATCATTTTTCGGCATACCCATATGAGGTTCCGGAAATACATTGTTCGGTTTTGGAAACTGAAGTCCAGCTCCGCTCTCAGTTTTAGAAATAATCTGTAATGTTCTCTCGACTTGATTTCCCACAATAATAATATTAGCAATATTAATCGCACCAAGCAAAAACAGAATCAATACCGTAATAGCTATCATTGCGGTAATCACGAACTTTTTCTGAAGTGTGCCTATCATTTCACAATCTCCAACATATACCCTAAATTGCGTTTGGCGCTAATTGTAATATTTGCATTGATTGCGGAAAGGCGTTTTCTCAAATATGATATATATACCCATACAGTACCAATTTCTGCATCTGTATTATAACCCCATACTTTGACAAGCAAAGTTTCAGAGGATAAATATATACCCTGATTCAGCATAAGAAGTTCCATAAGCTGATATTCCAGTTTCGGAAGCACAAACGACTGCCCGTTTCCTGAAAGTTCATAACTCTGCTGATTCAGTGATATATTTCCGCATTTTAGAATATTAGGGGTAAATTCCTCTCTGCGCCGAAGCAAGGCTCGTACACGGGCAAGCAACAAATTCATTGAAAAAGGTTTAGGAAGATAATCATCTGCACCAAGGTCAAGTCCCTCAATCTGGTCTTCAATCTGGGATTTGGCTGTCAGCAAAAGAATAGGCGTTCGGCAACCCGTACTTCTAAGTTTTTTTAATACTTCTAGGCCGCTCATTTTCGGCATCATAATATCCAAAATAATACCGTCATATTTTTCTGATTGAGCATAAAAAAGAGCGTCCTCACCATTGTATACAGCATCTACTATATATTTATGATATGTCAATATATCTACAACTGCTTCCGACATGCTTATTTCATCTTCAGCATACAGCAGTTTCATAAAACATCACTTCCGCATAAAATTATACATTTATTAACTTAATCTAACCTTAGAAAATAATTATTTAAATAAGTATACCATATAACATTTAAAAAGTGTAATAATAAATGTCGTTTTTTATTATAAAAAAACCTAACTTATATAAAAAAGTTAGGTTTTTCAAGCATATTTATCTTTCTTCCCTGTAATAATTTATACCGCAGTGAGCTGGCTGAGTTCCCTCTTTTTTGCGACGTATTGATGTAATAATCAGCACAAGCGCAGTTATTACGAACGGAAGCATTATATATATCGCTTTCGGGATATCCGCAAGAAATCCCAATATCGGAAATTCTGAAGCGAAATCATTCGCACGAATCTGAAATATTGAGAATGCTCCAAAAACAAGTGAGCCAAAAATTGCCTTTGCCGGACTCCAGCTTGCAAATATTACGAGTGCTACTGAAATCCAACCCTGACCATTTATACAGCCGTTGTTCCATACACCGTTTCCGTTTATAAGTGCGATATATGCTCCGCCCATTCCGCAGATTCCGCCGCCGATTAATATATTTATATATTTTATCAGCGATACATTAAGCCCCGAAGCATCTGCCGCACCCGGATTTTCTCCGACTGCTCTCATATTAAGTCCTACTCTCGTGAATTTTATGTATATCCAACAAATAACCGCAATGATTATTCCAAGATAAACAAGAATATTATGTGAAAACAATAATTTGCCGATTATTGGAATATCACCAAGCACAGGTATCGGATTTTCACTCAGTTTTGCTGAAAACTCTGCGGCAAGTTTAGGTGTGCCGCCTTCTGTTGCGCCTATCATCATTTCTCCGAAAAAGTTTGCAAATCCAGTACCAAAAATCGTAAGTGTAAGACCGGTAACATTCTGATTTGCCTGAAGAGTTACTGTAAGAAGCGCAAATATAAGTGAACCAAACGCTCCCATTATAAATGAGGCAAGCAATGCAAGAATAAGACTGTTCGTTTTAAAACCGACAAAAAATCCCGATATTGCTCCCATATACATTATACCTTCGACACCGAGATTCAAACTTCCCGATTTTTCGGTAATAATTTCACCGGTAGTGCCGAAAAGAAGCGGCATTCCCGCTTTTATCGCGGCAAATAAAAAGTTTATTATTGTATTCATTTACTGCCGCCCTCTTTCTTTTCTTTTAATACAAGCTTATATCTGATAAAAAATTCCATACCAATTATCACAAAAAGAATTATTCCCTGCAAAATCTGCGCAACCGCAGGAGATAAATCAAACGAACTTTTTGCCACGCTCGAACCTTTTTCAAGAATTCCGAACATGAATGATACGAGTGCAATTCCAAATGGATTAAGCTTTGCAAGCCATGCTACAATAATAGCAGTAAATCCTACTCCGCTTGCGATTCCCATTGTCAGAGTATGGCTTGTCGCATCACCTGCTGCCTGAAACATTCCGCCGATTCCGCATATCGCAGATGAAATAAACA
>CALWTV010000265.1 GCA_944384555.1 uncultured Clostridia bacterium
CATGCAAACTCTGACGAATCTCTCAAGACACAGAACTCAAATTTTGCGATACTCTCAACAATAAACTTCAGTCAGCCGTTTGATGAGCCGATTGAATACGCAAAGCATGTTGCGAAGCTCTCCAATATGATAAGCGGAGGAAGCGTGCTTGTTCAAAGGTTCGGTGACCTTGTATCAGGAAAGCGTACAGAATCAAAGCGTCTTGCGCAGTCAAGAACAATTCCAACACTTAGCGCAGTACCCGGGGATTTGTCGCTGTGCATACCGAAACGTCAGCTTGACAACATAATTGAAATGATATACGCGATAGATAAAATTGCTCCCGGAACAGCGAATTATGATACGCTTATGTATGGTGTTGAGGCAAAATATTATTCAGCAAATCCGGTATTTATTTCTGATAAGTTTGAAATTGCGCCGGATATATACGCAATCGGTGATGGAAGCGGCGTTACACGTTCACTTTCTCAGGCAGGTGCGATGGGTCTGTTCGTAACTGATAAAATTCTTGAATCGCATTAATCAAGCTTACTCATAAAAATTGTATTTTTAATTAAAAGGCTGTCGGTTTGCCGGAAATTTGTTCTTGAATCGGCAGCTTAAATTTTTATATTTGCTTGACTATATTTATCATATAATATATAATTTATTTGTTTATGCTATATTTATAAAATATTTTAAGGAGAAACATTTCAAATGGTCTTTTCGAGCCTTGAATTTCTGCTTGCGTTTCTGCCGGTCACTTTGATTTTATATTTCTTTGTGCCGCTGAAACTGCGGAATATCGTTCTCTTGATTGTGAGCCTCATTTTTTACGGCTGGGGAGAACCCATATACGTATTTTTAATGATGTTCACTATTGCTGTCGATTATGTCTGCGGATATTTCGTTGACAAATGGCGGGGACAGCGACGGTCAAGAAATATGCTGATTTTTTCCGTGATAATCAATCTTGCCATTCTCGGATTTTTCAAATATTACGATTTCTTTGTCACAAATCTCAGCCTTATTCCCGGAATTTCGATTCCGCCGCTCAATCTCGGTTTGCCGATAGGCATTTCTTTTTATACGTTTCAGTCGCTTTCATACGTTATCGACGTATACCGTATGGACGCGAGAGTTCAAAAGAATATCGCCTCATTCGGAGCATACGTCACATTGTACCCTCAGCTTATAGCGGGTCCGATTGTTCGTTATCAAGATGTAGATGACCAATTGCGCGAGAGGGAACACAGCGTCGCACTTTTTGCATCGGGTATACGTACATTTACCGCGGGTATGTGCAAAAAAATTCTGTTTGCCAATACAGCCGGCGCACTTTGGACTCATTTCAGCAGTATTCCGACCGACCAAAGAACCGTTTTAGGCGCATGGATAGGAATAATTTGCTATACATTTCAGATTTATTTTGATTTTTCAGGTTATTCCGATATGGCAATCGGACTTGGAAAAATGCTGGGCTTCAGATTCCTTGAAAACTTCAATTATCCGTACATTTCAAAATCAATCACTGAATTCTGGCGCAGATGGCATATTTCGCTCAGCACATGGTTTCGCGAATACGTATATATTCCACTTGGCGGAAACCGTGTCGGTAAATTAAAACTGTACCGAAATTTATTTGTGGTATGGTTTCTGACGGGATTTTGGCATGGCGCAAGCTGGAATTATATTTTATGGGGAATTTATTATTTTATTCTGCTTGTGATTGAAAAAACTTTCCTTTTGAAGGTACTTGAAAAATTGCCTTCGTTTGTTCAGCATATATATTCGCTGTTCTTTATATTGTTCGGTTGGTTACTGTTCGTTTCAGAAGACCTCGGAGCAGGTTTTGTATATCTCGGAAATATGTTCGGTGTCGGAACATATGCCATTGCAGACAGTGGGGTAATATTCGATATTGTAAGAAATCTGCTGTTCTTTGCGATATTGGTAATTGCGGCTACACCGCTGCCAAAGAAAATTTTTTATAAGCTTTACGATAAATCAAACGGAATACGCGTACTTACCTCTGCGGTAACTGTTATACTGCTTGTAGTCACTATTGCGTATTTGGTTGATTCGTCATTCAATCCATTTTTGTATTTCCGCTTCTGATACTGCGGAAAATCACAGAATAAATAGGTGAAAATATATGAGTGAAAAAAAATTGACCGAGCAGGACGAACTGCTTGAAATTCAGATGAAGCATAAAAAAGAGAGCCGTATAATTGATATTGTTACAATTGTCTGTATGCTTGTTATAATATACGGCTTATCGCTTGGTACGCTTATTCTGCCTGACAAAGAGTTTTCCGAGGCGGAGAACCGTGCACTTCAGCAAAAACCGCGTCTTTCTACGGAAATGGAGGGAAGTATTGTCGAACGAATCGCCGCCGGGAAATTTCTTGACCGCTTAATAGACGGCAGATTTACAAGTGAAATCAGCAAATATTTTTCCGACCAGATACCGGCACGTGATGTTTTTGTCGGAATAAAGGGTGTAAGCGAGATTGCGCTGTTTAAAATGCAGAATAATGACGTAATGCTCGGAAAAGACGGATATATAATTGAACGCAATGACTATCCCGACCTAGAAAATCTTCATAAGAATTTATCAGCAATTACCGCATTCAGCGATTATGTAAAATCGGAGCTGAATATTCCGGTTAAGGTAGCGGTAGCAGGACGCGGAATGGATACGCTTACTTCATATACTCCTGCGCTGTATGACTCAACGTTTTCAGACCGCATATGGGACGAGCTTATCGCGGAATCAGCAGGAGTCGATTTTATAAATTTGCGTGAGCCGCTGAAAGAAATGGCTGACAACGGTGAATATGTTTATTATAAAACCGACCACCACTGGACAACAAAAGGTGCGTATAATGCGTACAAAATTATAGTCGAGCAGTTTGGGATTACACCGACTGAGGGGAATAAATTTAGAGTAGAAACGGCGAGTGAATCATTTCTTGGAACCACATGGTCGAGCGCAGGTATGAAATGGGTTAAACCCGATACAATTGAGTATTACCGCTATGACGGCGACGAAAATTTTGTGACGCATATAATTGATACTGACAAATCATTTGACGGATTTTATGACAGGAGCTACCTTGATGTGAAGGATAAATATTCTTCCTTTATCGGGGGAAATAACGCACACGTTACTGTTACCGCAAAAAATCAGCCGAGCGATGCGCCGCGTCAAAAATTATTGCTTATAAAAGATAGCTTTGGACATAGCTTGGTTCCGTTTTTAGCACAGCATTTTGACCTTGATATAATAGATTTGAGATACTTTAAAGAATCAATGTCAAAGTATATTTCAGAAAATCCCGATATTGACGGAGTATTATTTTTATATAATCTCGACAGTCTAACATCTGCGGCAACTATGAATATACTGAATGCTGGAATAAAATAATATTTTTATGAAAAAAGGGCATACCTTGTAATGATAAGGTGTGTCCCTTTTTTATGAATTAATAAAATTTAAAAAATTACTTCAATTGTATCTCCGAGAGGAAGTGAATAAATATACGTTTCATCGATTTGCCGTTCAAGAATAAGTTCACACGCTTTTTTATAATACATAAGCTGACGTGAATGCCGTTCAAGTAATTTTTTCGCGGCGAGAGATTTATTTTCGATTTCGGCTCTTGTAAGAAAATCGGTTTTATAATCGACTAAAACTGCGCGGTCATCAGCAGTAATAAATAGACAATCAATAACGCCCTGAACCAATAGTTCTTCTGATTTGAGCTTTTCTTTGAGCTCCTCGTTTTGAGTAAATTCCGATGACGGGAGATACACATTGAATCTGAATTCCCGGATTATTCTTTTCGCATTTTTTATCTCATAATACAGATTGCTTTTTAAAAAATTCCGCAAATAGTTGATTTTTACGATTTTTGCGATATCCGCAGTGATAAAAGCCGAGTTTACTAAGCGTGCAAGCTCATTTTCGATACCGTTTTTTTCAGCATTCTCAAAATCCGCAAACTGCATGAATAAGTGCGTAGCGGTTCCGATTTCCGCGGCAGACGGCGAATCTGCGTCGGCGCTCATAAATTTAGGTCGTTCAATAAGTTTGGTTTTCTGCTCGTCTTTTTCAATTTTTTCGGGAGAAATATCGTCTCCGATGTCGTTGTATTCGTCAAGCACAGCGGGAGATAGACGTGAAACAGTGAGCTTTGCGGGCAAATTTCTAAGATAATCATAAGGATATTTATATTCGAGTCTTGAACGGAGCAGTTCTTCAGTTCTTTTAAATTCATTCTCATCATATGAATTTCCTGTTTCTAATTCGGTAATACCCGAATTTTGATTTTCGATATTAGCCGGATAAATATTCATTTCAGGTGAAATTATATTCACATCTGAGAATTTTGAGCAATCTTTTGAAGTCACAGTACCTAAAATAAGTTCAATAAAATTATTGGCGTCATATATACTTTGTTCGCAGATAAATTCCCGACTTTGACGCAATTTTTCAATTTCTTTATCAGGCTCTTTTAAACTTGCTGTTATAATCAGCCGTTCACGGGCACGTGTCAATGCGACATAGAGTACACGCAGTTCCTCGTCTTTTTGGGATTTTTCAATGTATTCAGCAGCGGAAAGCCTGAGCAGGGTATCACGCTTTGCGATTTCGTCGCTGTGGCGGATTTTCATTGCGATTCCGAGAGTATCTGAAAAAATAACATCGCTTTTTTTGTCTGATATATTAAATTTCCTTGCGGTATCGCATAAAAAGCATACCGGAAATTCAAGTCCTTTTGACTGGTGAATAGACATGATTTTTACACGATTTTCTTCATCTCCGGTGTCGGCGGCAGATTCTATTTTGTTGCCGTTCTTTATAATTCCGTCCACATATTTGATAAATGAATAAAGGCCTCTGAATGAACCGGATTCGTATCCTCTGGCGTATTCGTACAATAATGTGAGATTGCGGCGGCGGTTATCTTCCTTTATCATTGCGAAAATTCCGGTATCTTTATAAAGAAAACGGATTAATTCATCAGTTGGAGCAGAGCGCGCTTCTTCTCGGTATTCAGCTAATTTTTTCAGAAATACATCGCATTTTTTTGCTAAATTCAAGTCAAAATCAATATTATTTTCATCATCAGCCTGAATTTCGGCATAATTTCTCACCGCATAGTAAATGGGCCCGTCAATGAAGCGCCTTCTTATTGTAAGCAAATCGTTCATTGTAAATCCAAAAAAAGGAGAGCGAAGTGCGCCTGCTAAAAATACATCTCTCAAAGGATTGTCGATACAGTTGAGCAGACACATTACAAGCATAATTTCAGCACTTTCAAAAAAATCAGCCGACGCGCTGTTTATATTTCCTATTCCACGCCGTTTAAGCGCATCTGCGAATACTTTTGCGTTAACGTTTGCGGAGCGGAGCAGTATCGCGATGTCGCATGGGCGAATTCGTGTACCGTCAGACTTGACGCCGCTTTTTAATAAATCCTCTATTTTCTGCGCGACAAAATCGGCTTCACGTGTTGAGACATCGCTGATTTCGGAATTATCCGTTTCTTCGGAATTTTCATTAAATTCCTGAGCACCATTGAATTGATTTTCAGAGTTTTTTTGAGATTTGTCAATTAAATAAATCTCAGTCTTTGGAGATATATAATTTTCATCAGGTGAATTTTTTGCACAAATTAAATCATCTTCATCTGTGTATGGTATACTATACGTATTGCCGAAAGTGTGATTTGACACAGCATTTACAAAATCTATTATATTTCGGTCACAGCGGAAATTTTCACTCATAAAAATTGAAACGCCGTCATCTGTATTATTATTTTCAGAATTTATAATCGGGAATGCGTTTCGATATTCCGCAAAAATCGCGGGTTCAGCACCTCGGAATTTGTAAATACTCTGCTTTATATCTCCGACCATAAACCGATTTTTGCCGTTTGATACAGCGGCGAAAATTTTATCCTGAACTCTGTTTGTGTCCTGATATTCGTCTATGTAAATTTCATCATAAAGTTCCGAAATTTCCTGTGCTTCGGGGGTGCGGTTTCCGTCTTTATCATACAATAACTGTAAAGTAAAGTGTTCCAAATCGTTAAAATCGCAGATTCCGGCACTTTTTTTCGCTTTGGAAAATTCTTTTTCAAATTCTTTGAGCATGATATACAATTGTTTACATATATATGCGGTATCTGATATTGACTGCTTAAACTCATCATCGGAAACATTAAAATATTCTTTTGAGATATCTTTTATATATTTAGAAAATATTTTACTTCTAAAATTCTGGAAAAATTCAATTTCTTCAGTTTTATTTTCAGCGGAGAGCCTGCCGAGCTTTATTGGTGAATATGATGAAAGATATTCTTTAAATTTGTTATAATTGTACAATTCAAGGGTGGCGCAAGCACCTTTTATAAAATTATAATCGTATTCAAATGGCGTATAATACGCTTTTTTTACCTTTTCATCTGTTTCCATACAATCGAGAGCGGCACTAAAAATCGACTCGATTTTTTTAAAATTGCGTAAAATATCCTGCCGTATAATCTCTCCGAAAGTTAGTCTGTCTGAAGTAAGCTCAAAGAAATCGTGTGAATTTGAGTTTGATAAATATTCGTAGCTGTCTTTCAGTAGTTCAATTGAGCGAGGATTTGATATTAAATTATTATACAGTTTTAGAAAAATATCAGGCAAATTTTCATCAGTTCTTGCTCCAGTGAAACAGTCAGCCAACGCAATGAAGTCAAAATCTTCATTATCTGAGGAATCGTAGAATTTATCCACCAAATCATTCATTATATTTTTACGCATAAGCTGGAGTTCAGCGTCATTTCCCACTTTAAAATCGGACGGCAAACCAAATTTTCTATAATATTTGCTGATTACTGAACGGCAAAAACCATCAACTGTGCTTATCTGAGCCTGCCCGATGTTTATGAGCTGCCTTGAAATCCGCTGATTAAACGGGTCTTTTTCAAGTTCTTTGGAGAGCGCGGCAGTTATTCGTTCACGCAATTCAGCGGCGGCAGCTTTTGTAAATGTTACAATTAAAAGCCGTGTTATGTCAATTTTTGAGTCCGAATCGGTTATCGAACGGATAATTCTTTCAGTCAAAGTCGCGGTTTTTCCGGAACCTGCGGCTGCCGATATCAGCAAATTTTTACCGTGAATGTTTATCGCTTCTTGTTGAGATTTAGTAAATTTTACATCAGCCATAGAATTTCTCCGTTTTTAATTAAATTCTATTCTGCAAATTGATTTCATTGTGCAGAAATTGCAGGGATTTTCTGTATTTGTTATTAGAGGTTCGGCATCAGCGTCACCTTTTTTCATCTCTTTGCCTATTTTTTTGAGCGTATCCGAAACTTGATTATATAATTGACCAAAATATTCAAGCGAACTTACTGTGGTGTATCTGTCATAATTTCCTTTAGATGTAATTGATGCTGGAATATACTTTCCTTTTAAGTCAGGTTCCATAGCACTTAAAATTTCGATATCATCAATCAAAAGTCCGTTTCTTTTTAATTTTTTTGAAATAGATTCATTTTTTTCTTCCTCTGTGGTTCCGGGGTCTAAAGTTAATTCCGGCGGTTTTGCGGAAAAATATAAAATTCCTGCGGGAACAATTTCATTTTCTGTATTTTTAAGCAGTTTATTCTTGAATTCACCGTTCGGCATTTTCCATATTGAAAATAAATATAGAAGCATTTGCAAATTCAAACCTATGGCGACATCGTTTAATGAAAACTTTTTTGTTCCGGTTTTGTAATCAACCACACGTATATATACTTTTCCGTTTTTTCTGAATGTGTCCACCCTGTCCACGATTCCGTATACTGAAATTGTACTGTTATCATCTAATTTAATTTTCAGAGGCGGAACTGCGTCAGGTTCTGCGCTGTTTATATGAAGCTCAAAAAATTCCGGTATAAACTCACATTGTGCAAATTCTTCCATTATATTTTTTATAAACAAAATAACACTGCGTCTAAGTCGGAGAAATAGATGCTTCATTCTGTTACTTTTTTGCACAGAAACTCCGCATACTTTGCCTACATAATCTTCAATTATATCATCGGCAAGCATAATTATTTCTTCATCTGACATATCAGTTGAAATACCGTTTTCATTTTTTATTGATGACAAAAATCTTTCAAGTATATTATGAATAAAGCTTCCGATATTGCTCAAAGCAAATGAATAATCGAGATTTTCCTGAAGTTTTAACTGATATTTGCAGTAATATCCGAATTTGCACCGAACAAAATTCTCAAGCCTTGTTTGAGTCAAATTTATTCTTTTGCCAAAGATTTCGTTTGATATTTCTGGATTTATTTTGCAGTTGAGCAGTGTAATCGGAAATTTTTGCGCTGATGTAAGTGAAGAATAAATTTCATCATCTATGTATATTTTTTGCAATACATCACCGGCACAAGTATCACGCAATTCTGAAAAATATTCAATTCCCATTTCTTTGCTGTACAATTTATCAATCGCCTTTAGATTTGCACTTGATTTTATTTTTATGTTTGGGAATAACTTTTGAATATGCTCGAATGCAATAGATGGCTTTTTTATTTTTCCAGTTAATTCTGATTCTGAATAACTAATCCATAAAAAATTAGAGCCACTCACACATGAACGATAGAACCAAAATAATTCTTCATTGGATTTTAATGTAGAATTTGATGATAAAACGATACCTTCTCCCTCAAGCCTGATTTTATCAGAATCATTGAAATAACTTGTATCATTGATGGTTTGTGGAAATTCGCCGTCATTTACACCGATTAAATAAACGCATTTAACCGAATCAAGGCGTAAAAGAGATGCGTCGCCGATTGTGACTTCATCTGTTCCAGTCGGGATTGAGCCTAAATCAATTTCATTGAAAATATATGTAAATGATTGTAATAGATGTTCTGGGGTTGTTTCGGCTTCCCCGAAAATTTTAACTAGCAAATCAAGCGAATTTGTGATTATATTCCAAAGCTGGGCATTTTCTAGTGCCTTTTCATCGTGACCGGCTTCTCTTTCCGAGATAATTTGGTTATTTATAATTTCGGGTACATTCAGTTCTGTTAAAAACTCAAAAACTGTGCGGCATGCGTCACTGATTTTTACATTTGAGATACTATTATGAAATTTAATCAGGGGAATACGAATTTTTTCTCTTGTATTATTTACAGATAATAGTATTTTACGTGCATAGTCATCTATTTCTGCAACATATCCGTATGGATTCATGTTCCATAATTCATCATCGTAAAAACGCTTGCCTCTGATATTCCATTGAGATGTGTATTTTTCAAAAATATCCGCTTCATCATCGGTTATTCCTGTCAAACCGGAGCGAATATATGATAAAACATCTTCTCGACACCAGCTGTTGATTTTAATATAAAGCGCGTTCATCAATAATTTTATTATAGGTTTGGACATTATTGATGATTTGGAGGACATATAGTAAGGTATTCCGAGTTTGTCCAATGCGGTATCAATAATTCCTTTTTTAGAATCAGCATGGCGCGCAATAATCGCAATATCAGAATATCGGTACCCCATGTGAATTTTTTGCACAATATCTACCGCAACAGCTTCCGCTTCATCGTAAGAATCAGAGCACCGTACAAGAGATATTCCTTCATTATACTCATAATGCGGAACAGCAGAAAAATTCCAAATTGATTTTTCAAGAGCAGAAATCGCTGGATTTTTAAAACGTGTAGGCTTGTCTAAAACGGTTATTTCTGGAATAATACCGCAGTCAGACGCAATTTTCTTTAAAATTCCGACGGTGATATGAGCGGTTTCAAATTGTGGACGATATTTGGGTTCGGTTGTAAATTCAGGTGAACAAAATGTGATAGTTACATTATCAGCCTGTTTAAAAATGTATTTAATTACTTCAAACTGTTGGGGAGTATATCCATAAAAGGAATCTATATAAACGTTTGAACCATTGAAAAAATCATGAGTGCGTAGCGTTTCGGCAAGTGCGGTTAAATCATCGGCGGCATCATCGAATTTTTCCTTGACAAGTGTTTGATAGATAGAATATACTAGTGAAAGGTCGTTTAATTTATCCGTAAGACTACCGAAATATCCGTCATTTTTTAAATTTTCACAGGCTTTTTCAAGCATTTGAGGGCTGATATTATATGCTTTCAATTCTGCGGCGGCACTCAGCAAAAGTGGGACTGATGAGGTATCTTCAATGAGTTTTTGGTCGGATAAATGCTGCGCGGCGGCTGCAATTGCACTTTGCATCATCAAAGCGCGAGCCCCTGAGTTAATGTAATTGTATGATAATCCGCCGAATTTTCGGAAAACTCGATTGGCAAGTCTGGTAAAATTGAACACTTCAAAATTGAGCTGAGCGGAAGGCGGCAGTTCACGCGCGGTTCGAGCTTCCCATAAAACCGTCTGCTGTTCGGGAACTATCAAATATGCGATGTCCGATTTTGCTATATCATGCTTTATTTTATCTAAAACATATTGGCTTTTGCCGAATCCGGCACGTCCAAAAACAAAATTAATCATAAAATTACCACTCCATAAAGGAATTTTTAAAAATTATTGTAAAATATTCATTTTCATTACGTCGCTGTATGTATTCTTATTTCCTGCGGCTACATATGAAGATGAAGTGAGCGGAAGTTTATTGCCGAAATTGTCGCTTATTACTCCGCCGGCTTCGGAAACAATAAGCGCCCCTGCCGCAAAATCCCATGGAGATAGCATTGTTTCAAAGAAAAAGTCGAATCTTCCACATGCAATATAGCATAAATCAAGTGCGGCGCTTCCAAGTCTGCGAACATCACGGCATTCGAGATATAATTTTTTGACAATATCAAAAGTATCATTTGCCGCTCCGCGGTCATATGGTGTAGTGCCGAACACTACAAGAGCATCTTTTAAATTTCGATTTGATACGTTAATTTTATGCACATTTTCACCGGAAATCAAATATGCCCCGTTTCCATTTTCAGCATAAAATATTTCGCCGGTATATGGGTTTAAAACACATCCTATCTCTGTTTTCCCATCTTCGGCATAAGCTACTGAAATAGCACTATGGCGCACATTATGTATAAAATTTGTGGTTCCGTCAATCGGGTCTATTATAAATAATTCCTCAGAATCAGAGATATTTTTGTCTGATTTTGCGGAATCTTCTTCGCCTAAAAAAACGGCTTTCGGAAATAATTTTGAATATTCAGCGATTAAATAGTTTTGAACCTGAACATCATATACAGTGACATAATTTGCCGCGCCGTCCTTTGAGGAAATTTCGCTGTCCGAAATAAATGCTCTGTCATGTGCCGAGATTATTTTTGCGGCTTCTTTCATAATTTTGATAATTTTCTCTGTTTTTTCGTTCATTTTAAGAATATCTCCGTACTTTTAATCTATATTTTCTTATAATTAAAGTTTTGTATTGCTGTTTTCAATCAATTGTATATTTCTTAAAATAGTGTTTTTACCTCTCCATGAAAATGCCTTTTTTGAAAATTCAGGCTCTGGCATTTTCTCAATTTCTTCAGATGTATATGTGATTTTTGTATTTTCAGTAAACCATTTTATATCAGTGAAAATTGTATCTTTTTCAACCGCATTCAGCGTAATCGGACATGAAAATTGGCATGCATCACACCCCCATGCTGAACCGCAGTCACATATAATTTTTGATTCATCTTCGGATAAATCTTTCTTTTTCTGAGTTACGGCAGATAGGCAAGTTTTATTTTTTATTTCTTCATTTGCTCCTATTGATGATGTGGGACATACTTTTTTACAGTTTCCGCAGTGATGACAAAATGATATTTTTTGCACATCGATATCAATTTCAGCGTCAGTTATTATCTCTCCTAAAAACACAAATGAGGAATATTTTTTGGTTATTAACAAGCCGTTATCGCCGATTACCCCAATACCGCTCTGAGCGGCGGCATTGACTTCATCTATCGGTGAATGGTCGGAAAAACCGATAAAACTATAATCAGGAAATATATGTCCGATTTTGCGGTCAAAACGTCCGAATAATTCTTTAAAATATGCGTGATAATCATCAGACGCCGCATAAACGGAGATACTGCCGGATTTATAGAAATTGCTTTTTTCTGTAAATGATTTCCTTGAAAGATACGGAACAGCAAACATAATTACTGAAAACTTATCAGAATTAATGTTCGCACGCATAATTAAACGGGAGTTTATTATTTTGCACAATGCCAGCGGAATAGCACCGTATAATTCGATTCCCTCATCTGCAAAAAATTCCTTTATTTCAGACCAAATCAAATTAATCTCCCCCTTTTTGTAATATTATATCAAAACAAATCGATATTTTCAATCAGTATTAACAATTGAGTACTTTTCAAACACTTGTTTTTTTGGTATAATAATTCTCGCACAGAATTTTATTGATTTTTATTTATATATAACTAATTTTAACGTAACTTACAAAAATCAATTCAGTATATGGAGGCATTAAATGGCTAAAAAAGCCGCTGAATATAATAATCAAAGCATATCCTCGCTTAAAGGAGCAGACCGTGTGCGTAAACGTCCGGCAGTAATATTTGGTTCGGACGGGCTTGACGGCTGCGAGCATTCGTTTTTTGAAATATTGGCGAACTCAATTGACGAAGCAGTTGAAGGATACGGAAAAGAGATAATAGTAACTGCTTATAATGACCATTCAATTGAGGTTGATGACCGTGGAAGGGGTGTCCCTCTCGATTACAACGAAGCCGAACGGAGGTATAACTGGGAATTGGTGTACTGCGAGCTTTACGCGGGGGGAAAATACAATAACAATGCCGGAAGCGGTGCATATGAATACTCACTTGGATTAAACGGACTCGGTGCGTGCGCTACTCAGTACAGTGCGGAATATATGGACGTAAAATCATATAACGGTGAAATGCTGTCGGAAATCAAATTTGAGCGCGGAGAACCTGTTACGGAACTTATCAAAACTCCGCTTGAGAGAAAAGCAAAGCGCACAGGAACAGTTACAAGATGGAAGCCGGATTTGGAAGTGTTCACAGATATAAATATACCGCGCGAATTTTATGAGGACGTGCTTAAAAAGCAAGCGGTAGTAAATTCAGGATTAACACTCAAACTGCGTTGGCAGAACGAAGATGGTTCATTTTATGAAAATTCTTTTTTGTATAAAGACGGAATTCAGGACTATATAAGAGAGATTGCGGGCGAAAATTCCATAACTGCGCCGGTTTTTTGGACTATGGAAACTCAGGGGCGCGACCGTGCCGATAAAGATGAGTACAAGCTTAAAGCAGAGGTTTCATTCTGCGTATCAAATACCGTAAACGTCATAGAATATTATCATAACTCAAGCTTTCTCGAACACGGCGGTTCACCCGAACGTGCAGTCAAGACTGCTTTCACGTATGCCCTTGATAAATATATGAAAAACAATGGCAAGTACAATAAAAACGAGAGCAAAATCTCATATGCCGATATTGAGGACTGTCTTGTGCTGGTGATAAACAGCCATTCAACGCAGGCATCTTATGCCAATCAGACTAAAAAAGCGATTACTAACTCATTTATTGCGGAAGCGTTGACTGATTTTCTGAAAAGCCGGCTTGAGATATATTTTGCGGAAAATCCCACAGAAGCGGAGCTGTTCGCAAATCAGGTACTTGTAAACAAGCGTTCACGTGAAAAAGCGGAAAGCGCGCGTGTTGATTTAAAAAAGAAGCTGTCCGGCTCGCTTGATATTTCTAACCGAGTTGAGAAATTCGTAAACTGCCGCAGCCGTGACCCTTTAATGCGCGAACTTTACATTGTTGAGGGAGATAGTGCGCTTACTTCATGCAAACTAGGGCGTGACGCCGAATTTCAGGCAATTATTCCCGTCCGAGGCAAGACATTAAACTGTCTTAAGAGTACCTATGATAAAATTTTCAAAAATGAGATTATAATTGACCTATTAAAAATAATTGGGTGCGGAGTGGAGATAAAGGCTAAACTGAAAGGTGATGTAGTACCTTTTGATTTGAACGCGCTGAGATGGAGCAAAATTATAATCTGTACAGATGCGGACGAAGACGGATTTCAGATAAGAACACTTCTGCTGACAATGTTTTATCGTCTTTTGCCCACACTGATTAACGAGGGAAAAATATATATCGCTGAGTCACCGCTTTATGAGATTCAAGTTTCAAAAGGCAGGGATAAAGAAAAAATATACTTTGCATACAACGAGGGCGAAAAAGCAGCTGTAACCCGAAAACTTGATTCGGAAAATGCAAAGTATATAATTCAGCGTTCAAAGGGACTCGGCGAAAATGAGCCGGAAATGATGTGGCAAACCACAATGAATCCAGCAACCCGCCGTTTAATTTGCGTTACTCCGACAGACGCGGCGCAGACTGATTTAATTTTTGAAACCCTGCTCGGTGATGACCTTGACGGGCGCAAGAAATTTATTGCCATTCATGGTGCGGAGTATATAAACGAAGCGGATATTTAATTTTTCAATAAATAAAAGATTATAAAAGTTCGGAAATAAACTTTATAACGCCGTTGTTTTGGTTTGTGTCAATGATACCGTCAGCGGCGTTTTTTACTTCATCTGTTGCATTTGATACAGCGTAACATTCATCAGACGCGGAAAACATCGGCAGGTCATTGGTGTTATCCCCAAAACACACGATTTTTTTAAACGGAAGTGTTCGCCGTAGATATTCAACCGCATGTTTTTTTGAAGCGCGGCAGCTGAATATTTCAAGATAACAATGGCTTTTAGTATAATTATCCGTGTAAAAAGCACAAGATAAATTTGGAGTTTTTTCTATAATACGATACATTGGTTCAAGTCTTGAACGGGTATCAAGCGCAACAACATAAAACGGTGAACCTAAGTCCGCATTACCTTGTAAAATATCATTGAGCTGATTTAATTTTTTAAACGGTTTATCAAATTTAATTCTTCTTTCGGTGTAAAAGTCGAGCATAAATTGATTTGCCAGCTCTGAATAATGCGTCATCATCGAGCCGTCATCATTGAGCGTATATGCGAATGCGGTAAGTCCTAGTGAGTCAAGCGATTTTGTAATGAAATTGTATTCTTCAGCAGAAAGCAGTTCAGCATTTATATACTGTCCGGAACTCATTGACCTAATTAAAACCCCGTTCATTAAAACTGCGGGAAGTGTAAGATTTACTTTTGACATTATGCGTTTTACGCTTTCAATCGTTCTGGCAGTGGCAATTGTGAAATTTACACCTTTTGAAATCAGTTCGTTTAATAAGTTTGCGGAATGTTCCGAAAGTTCGGCGTTTTCATTAAGCAGTGTACCGTCAAGGTCGGATACAAAAAGTGTAGATTCTATCTCGGATTTATTCATTAGATTACCTCATATGCATAAAAAATTTTTGGGGAGAAAATTTTTAAAATCTTCTCCTCAAAACTCTTTGTTTTATTATTTATTTTTATTTCTTTTTTCTGAAAACAACAGCAACTGCAGATGCTGATACAGCAGAGATGATTGTTAATACAATAGGGTCGAATGTTACGGGTGCAGTTTCAGCAGTGATTGAGGATTCGTCCATAGTTTCTGATACAGTTTCAGCAGGAGCAGTAATTTCAGCTTCTGTTTCAGCTTCTGTTTCAGCTACAGTTTCTTCAGCTACAGTTTCTTCAGCTGCAGTTGTATCTTGTGAATCTTCTGTCCATGCTATAGCTTCTTCTTCTGTTGCAAAAAAAGCGATATAGTCTATGTATATGGTTTCTTCACCTAATATATTACCCTGAATAGGGTCAACACGGAACGTTGAAACTTTACCTGCCCATGTTTCTACATCAGAAATATTTACAACATATTCAGCCCATTCTTCATCGCCTGTCAGGTCAAACTGTTTATTTGTATTAGCCGCAGGTCCCGGGTTAATGTCTGTTCCCCAGAAAAATTCAGAGGTAATTGTCATTAAATTTGTTATTTTGTATCTTACTTTAACATATGGGAAAGCAGCGGCATCAAACTGTTCATCTTCAGTAAGCGAGTGAGCCAAATATGGGTCATCGCCGAGCACGGAGATTACCATTGCGCCATCTGCCTGTGAAATCTCAACATTGTTGGTTGAAGAATCCGCCCATTCCACTGTTGCATCAGGGTCATCAAATGTCCAGTAAGTTCCAACTGCAGATACAGACATAGCAAGAAATATACAGAGCATAATTACACAAAAGCCAAATTGAACAAACTTTTTCATAATATTAGCGTCTAACTAATTTATTTTATGATTTATTCAATTATATATCATTTTTTAAAAATATGCAAGAGAATTTTTAATTTTTTTTAACATTTATAAACAAATAAAATATTTATAAAAAACTTTCTTAAAAATATTTATAAAAAATAATTTTTCCATGAAATTCTAATTATAGAATCAACAGGATATCAATTTCTCTTGAGTTTAAAAAAATTAACCAATATTTCTCTGCACTCTCTTTCCATTATTCCTTCAAAAACAATCGTTTTGTGATTTAATGGATATGAATTTAAATTAATTACGCTGCCAAATGCTCCTGCCTTAGGGTCTTTTGCGCCATATATCACGGCAGGAATCCTCGCGTTTATTATTGCTCCAGCGCACATTGGACATGGCTCAAGCGTGACATAAAGCGTACACCTGATAAGCCGCCACCC
>CALWTV010000266.1 GCA_944384555.1 uncultured Clostridia bacterium
GATGATAATCGTAAATCCGATACCGGGACAGGAAGAAAGAAATACCGAATTTTTACTCAATGCGGGAGTAGCAATGGCGACAAGCCCAACCTGCACTCTTGAGGAAGCGTTATATCAGCTTTTGAACAACGAGGGAAGACTCGAAAATATGCGCGGCGCGATTGACCTTATACGTAAACCTAATTCGACCCGTGATATATGCGAATTCGCACTTTACGCAAGACCGCTTGATTTTTACGATGAGGAATGATAGTCTGCTTTAATTAAAATTAATACGGTGACACTTTGAAATTTATCAAAACAGGCATGGAGGAAATTAAACATGAATTCCACCCAAAAAGAAATTGACCGAGGGGGATTTAAAATCGTCGCGGTATGCTTTATCGCATATATGTCAATATATATAGGGCGAAAAAATTTTTCGGTGTGCATGTCCGAGATGATAGCTGACGGGATAATAAACAAAACATTCGGCGGAAGTATAGGCACAGCATTCTTAATCTGCTACGCAATGGGGCAGTTCATAAGCGGTCAGCTCGGAGATAAAATTTCACCTAAATACATGATAAGTACAGGACTTTTGGGAGCCGGCATAATAAATATTTTAATGGGAATAAATCATTATGCCCCACTGTTTATAATATTTTGGGGAATGTGCGGTCTGTTTTGTTCAATGCTATGGTCTCCGGTAATCCGCGCGGTTTCCTCATGGACAAGCGAAAGAGTAAGTATAGCCGCCGGCGCAAGTCTTTCCGCAACGATTCCGATTGGCTCGATTCTGTCATACCTTATCTGTGCCGCAGCGATTCGTTTTATCGGTTGGAGAGGAGCGTTTGAGATATGCGGAAGTATTCTGATTTTCTGCGCTGTCGGAATATTCATCTCATTTATACGAGTTCAAAAGTACGCAATTGTAAATGAAGATTCCGTAAAAGAAAAGGTAAATCAAGAAAAAAGCTCCCATGTACATAAAATTTCGCTTATAACACTGTTTATTTCTACCGGTCTTTTATTTACGGTCGGCGGAATAGTATTCAACGGCATACTCAAAGACGGGCTTGATTTATGGCTCCCGACTTATCTCAAAGACGTATATATATCAGATGCGTCAACTGTTTCCTTTATCTGCACCGCTCTTCCTATTATAAATATAATAGGGGTGTATTTCGCAAAATTCTTATACGCTCGTTTCATACACAGTGAGATGATGACGTCCGCGGTTATGTTTTCGATATCCGCTATGGCGCTCGGCGGAGTGCTTATTCTCACAACCATAATCGGAACTGCCGGAAACGCTTCTATTTTTCAATCGGCACTTGCGGTATTACTGCTCGCTATGACAAGCGCATGTATGCTCGGAGCGAACACGATGTTTCTTACGTTTATTCCTTTTAAATTCAGCAAAGTAGGGCGTGCTTCTTCGGTTACTGGCACACTTAATTCAATTTCATATGCGGCGGCGGCATTATCCGGAGTTACTGCCGGAACCGTTGCGGAAAGCTTCGGCTGGACAGGGGCATTCATTATGTTTATCGCAGTCTCCATAATTGGCGCGGTAATCTGCTTTGTTTCCGGAAATAAAATGAAATTTCCGCAATAATAATTGAAACTCATAATCAGATTATGAAAAACGCATAAAATCAAGTAAAAATCATATACAGAACAGGAGATGAGTTTATGAATATTTTTAAAGGAAAGTGGATTATACCGGCAGAATTTGAAAACCTCACCACGATTGATGTTTTTCACAGAGAGCACGAAAAACCAAAATTCTCAAAAGACGAACACCCCGAAAATTTAAAAAACATACATATGATTGCAGTCTCCGAATTTGCTCTCGGTGAAAATTTCGGCAAAGTAACCGTAAAAATTACCGCTGACGATTATTTTAAACTTTACATCAACGGCAAATTTGCAGGGCAGGGACCCACACCCGGTTACTATTTCCGGTACAACTGGAACGAAATCGATATAACGGAATTTGTTCATTCCGGTGCAAATGAAATTCGTGCCGATGTCTATTATCAGGGACTCATAAACCGTGTCTGGAACAGCGGAGATTTAAGAATCGGCATGATATGCGATGTAACCGCAGCCGAAAAAGTTATTTTATCAACAGATGAGAACTGGAAATACACAATTTCACAAAATTACATATCACGCAGAACTATCGGTTATGACACGCAATTTTTGGAAGATTACGATGCAAGAATACCACTGCCGCCATTTCGGAGCGTATCTGTAAACGAACACACGGATTATACATTTGCCCCCGAACCTCAGCCAATGCTCGATATATACGAGATAAAACCCGCAATCACAGAAAAGCTCGCCGAAAATATGATATTTTTCGACTTTGGGCACGAGATAACCGCAACTCTGAATATATCCGCCGCAGGAAAAGACGGTGACACGATTACGGTTTTATGCGGTGAGGAAACCGATGACAGCGAATTTAAGACACGCTTTAAAATGCGCTGCAATTGCGAATACCTTGAAACAATCACGCTCGCAGACGGTGAAAATCGTATCTGCCAGTACGATTACAAAGCGTTTCGATATGTAACATTGATTTTATCCGAGGGCGTTTCTTTAACTGAAATTACAGCAACGGTAAGGCACGCTCCGTTCGATGATAAAAAATGCGTTATTGAAAGCTCTGACAAAACTCTTGAATCTGTATTTGAAATATGCAAAAACGGCGTCAAATTCGGCTCGCAGGAAGTATTTGTGGATTGCCCGTCACGTGAAAAAGGACAATATGCCGGCGACTGTACCGTCACAAGCGCGTCATACACATGGCTTACCGGAGATGTGCGTATGTTACGCAAGGCGATTGAAAATCAGGCGCAGTCATGCTTTATCGATGACGGAATAATGGCGGTAGCCCCCGGCTCGCTTATGCAGGAAATCGCAGATTACTCGCTTCAGTTCCCGCTTTTGCTGCTTAAATATTATGAGTTTACCTCAAACAAAAAATTCCTTTGCCGTATGCTCCCCGTATGCGAAAAAATGCTCGCATATTTTAACAAATATTCGCGAGAGGACGGCTTGCTTGACGGTGTTTCCGGCAAATGGAACCTTGTTGACTGGCCCGCTAATCTCCGTGACAATTACGATTTTGACCTTCAAAAACCAATCGGCGCAGGCTGTCACAATGTAATTAACGCTTTTTATGTGGGAGCGGTCGGAAATGTCGAAAAAATAAAGGATATTCTCGGTATCCCTCATTCCGATGAGTACAGCCGTCTCTCTGAAACTTTCAACCGTGTGTTCTTCGATTACTCAAAGGGAGTTTACGTTGACAGCGAGGGAAGTTCTCACAGCTCGCTTCATGCGAACATAATAGCTCCGTTCTACGGTTTCCACCCCTGCGGATATGATGATAAAATCGCGGACTTTATTGTGGAAAAGGGACTTTGCTGCGGTGTTTATATGTCGTATTTTCTGTTGAAATCGCTCTGCCGTTTAAACAGGCATAATGACGCATACAATTTTATCGTTTCAAAAGCGGAAAATTCATGGTATAACATGATACGAGAGGGCGGAACAACTTGTTTTGAAGCTTGGGGCAAGGATAAAAAAGCAAACACGAGTCTGTGTCACCCATGGGCAAGCGCGCCGATTTCGGTAATTATTGAGGATATACTCGGGCTTAATCCTGACGGCACAAGATGTGAAAATCATGTTCCCGAAAATGTAACAATTAAAGCGAAAATTCCTTGTCACGGCATATTGATTTTTTAATATTTCTATGTTACAATAATAAAACTATAAATTTTTATAAGGGCGGATTTTGACGGTTCGCCCCTGATTTTTGCCTTTTTAGTCTGTCAAACTGCAAGCAACCGCAAATCAAAATCTGCTTTCCGTAACCCACCGCATTTATTTTATAAAGGAGCGTTATAATGTCTGAAAAAGTTGTAAAATCCGCTAATGCGTCAATGGATTTGACCGAGGGCGCGATATGGAAACAGCTGCTTCTGTTTTCATTGCCCATACTGCTTTCAAACCTGTTTCAGCAGCTTTACAATACCATGGACGCGGCGATGGTAGGCGCACTCGTTTCAAGTGACGCACTTGCCGCAGTCGGCTCGACCGGCGCACTTATTAATTTGATTATATGTCTGTTTGTGGGGCTCTCGACCGGCGCAACAGTAGTTATTTCACGTTTCTACGGCGCAAAAGATTCTATCAATGTCGAACGCTCCGTTCATACCTCGGTTGCCATATCTATTCTAAGCGGTATTTTCCTTACAATTGT
Organism: uncultured Clostridia bacterium; assembly: GCA_944384555.1. Taxonomy (GTDB): domain Bacteria; phylum Bacillota; class Clostridia; order Oscillospirales; family CAG-272; genus CALWTV01. The sequence continues at coordinate 4,265 of CALWTV010000266.1, forward strand.
AGGAATAATCCTCTCTCCGCTTATGCTCACCCTGATGAAAACACCGCCTGAAGTTATCGATATGTCAACGCTTTATCTTCAGATAATTTTCGGCGGCATGATTCCGCAAATGCTGTATAATATACTTTCGGGTATACTTCGTGCTGTCGGGGATTCAAAACGCCCTCTATATTACCTTGTTATAGGCGGCGTGGCGAACATAATAATGAACTACATATTTATAGCGTTCTTCCACCTCGGCGTGGCTGGAGCGGCGCTTGCAACCGTTGCATCTCAGATAATCGCAGTTGTACTTATTGCCGTTCAACTTATGCGAACACATGAAAGTTTCCGTCTTGACCTTCGCAAAATCAAAATCAACGGCGGAATTTTGCTGAGTATCGTAAAAATCGGTGTACCTGCCGGAATTCAGTCTATGATGTACTCGGTTTCAAACCTGCTTATTCAGTCAAATATAAATGTATTCGGTTCAAACGCTATGGCTGGCTGTGCCGCTTACAGCAAAATCGACGGATTTTTATACATGCCTCTCAACGCATTCGGACTTGCGGCAACCACATTTACAGGTCAGAATATGGGCGCAGGTAAATATGACCGTGTAAAAAAAGGTGCGATTACCGGTGTAATGATGGGTGTATGCACTTCTATAATAGGGGTTATTATTGTATTCTTCACAGCTCGTTATTTTGTATCAATATTCACTCAAGGAAATGCTGAGGCTATTGAATACGGTATCAGCTTTATGAAGATAATCGCCCCGTTTTACTGGGTATTTTCCGCGACTGAGGTTCTCGGCGGTGTAATTCGTGGAGCAGGTTCCGCGCTTTCCTCTACTATAATTACCGCTTTGAATATATGTCTGCTGCGTGTGCTTATGGTATCGCTGCTTATGCCGTTCGTAAATGACATCAGACTTGTATTTTTAGCATATCCCGTTTCGTGGATTGTAAGCTCTACTACATTTTTAATTTACTATAAATTTGGTCACTGGATGAAAAAGACTATATAAAATTACACTAATAATTTATAATTGAGAAACTTAATGTATGCACAAAACGCCTTAGACGAACGGGCGCACTTGAGAAATGTTGAGTGCGAACGGTTTGTACAGGATCGGCTCAATCATGAGGCGAGGGCATACAGAGGTTTCTCTTTTTTGATGAAACTTTTTTCTCTTCCGATAAAAAGAGAAAAAAGTTTTAATAAGCAATTTCAAGTAATAAGATTTTTGTCATATTACATATAACGAAATAATTAACATGAGTTCAATGCGTTCTTTAGCAATTGTTTAGTTATGTGCTTAAAATTTTATCATAATATATCCACTTATTAAAACTTTTTTCTCTTTTTATCGGAAGAGAAAAAAGTTTCATCAAAAAAGAGAAACCTCTGTATGCCCTCGCCTCGTGATTGAGCCGATCCTGTACAAACCGTTCGCACTCAACATTTCTCAAGTGCACCCGTTCGTCTAAGGCGTTTTGTGCATATATTTTGTTCGCATATAAAATATCACGTTCTCATTATATTAATTATGGGGATTAAAAAAGCTCTTGAAAAAACAAAAATTTTTAAAATCGGGTATTTTAATGCGCGGAAATGTGTGATATAATGTATGGCGAATATATAAATATACGGAGATGCAAAATGTATAAAGCGGCAATTTTTGACCTCGACGGTACGCTCGCAGATACCATGCCCGACCTCGCAACCGCAATGAATTCTATGCTTCGGGATTTTGGTTTCAAAGAACGCACCAAAGAGGAACTTCTGCAATTCATAAACCACGGCGCAAGAGTCTTTGTCGGACGCTCACTGCCGGAAAACGTTCAGGACGATGAAAATCTCGTAACCGAGGCACTTAAAATTTACAGCGATTATTATTCCAAATGCTATGCGGACAAAACCGTGCCATTTGACGGTATACATGAGGTGCTTGCTTCACTTCGCAAAAGCGGGATAAAACTTGGCGTGCTCTCAAACAAACAGGACGTTTTTGTAAAAGTTATAATCTCGAAGCTGTTCGGCGAAATCGACTTTGTTTCCGTTTACGGTCAGACCGATGTGCCTACAAAACCTGACCCTGCCGGCTGTATGCGTATCCTTGGCGAAATGGGTATCGATAATCCGCGTGAATGTGCCTTTGTTGGCGATTCCGATATCGATATGAAAACCGCGGCAAATTCCGGCATGGACGCAATCGGCGTTTCATGGGGCTACCGCAGTGAAGATGTATTAACTCAAAACGGCGCATTTAAAATCGCTCACAATGCAGAAGAACTTATAAAAATTCTTACTCAAAAATAATTTTTTATAAGGCTAGTCTTTTACTAAAGATACGTTTTATAAAAATTAAATATAATAAAAGCGTATTCTAAAATAAACATATTAATGAAAGGAATTAAAAATCATGGACGGATACGGAAAGAAAACTTGGCTTATTCCCGATACTTATCTCAATTCTATCTCAAAAAACGGCAATGTTTCTCATGAGGCAATCTGTGTTGTAAACACCGGAGACGTTGACGCTGAGATTAAGCTCACTCTCTATTTTGAAGACCGCGAATGCCGCACCGATTTTTCCTCTTTCTGCGGAGCTAAGCGCACTCACCACATCAGACTCGACAAAATCAGAAACGCTGAAGGGCAGGGAATACCAAAAGATGTTCCTTACGCAATTCTTCTTGAATCAAACGTTCCCGTTGTAGTACAGTACAGCCGTCTTGACACAAGCGCGGCAGAAATGGCTCTTATGACCACTATCGCTTATTCAGTAGACTAATTTTTACATATAGTATTAATTTTAAATCAGTTATGAAAGGGGCGGATATTCAAAATGGCAGTACCATTTAAAGTAGACTTAACCGGCAAAGTAGCAGTTGTAACCGGCGGCGGCGGAATATTATGCTCGGGATTTTCAAAGACGCTTGCGGAATGCGGCGCAAAAGTCGCAGTCTGTGACCTGCGTCTCGATGCGGCAAACAAAGTTGCAGATGAAATAAACGCTTCCGGCGGAACCGCAGTCGGAATTGAAATGAATGTGCTTGACAAAAAATCTATTGAATCCGCTTATGAAAAGATAAAGCAGACGTTCGGCACGTGCGATATATTGCTTAACGGAGCTGGCGGAAACAACCCCAAAGGCTCAACTTCCCATGACCAACTCACAAAAGAGGATTTGGAAAGTGCGGCTGAGGGCGTAAAAACATTCTTCGACCTCGACCCCGAGGGAATTGAATTTGTATTTAACCTGAACTTTTTGGGAACTTTGCTCCCCACTCAGGTTATGGCAAAGGATATGGCATACAAGGGCGACGCGGTTATTATTAATGTTTCAAGCATGAACAGTTTCAGACCGCTCACTCGCATTCCGGCATATTCCGGAGCAAAGGCGGCAGTATCGAATTTTACTCAGTGGCTTGCAGTTCATTTCGCGCCTGTGGGAATCAGGGTAAACGCAATCGCTCCCGGATTTTTCCTCACTGAGCAGAACCGCACCCTGCTTACAAATCCCGACGGTTCATAT
>CALWTV010000267.1 GCA_944384555.1 uncultured Clostridia bacterium
ATTCAATCAATAGTTTACAGATAATATTTTTAGTAATTATTGTTTATTTTAAAATATATAAATTATTTTAATGGAGGGCGGTTATGGATAAGGTCAGAATCGGTGTTATCGGAAACGGAATTATAGGCGAATCACATATTTCCGGATATCAGTCAATTCCGGATTGCGAGGTTGTTGCTATTTGCGATATAAATGAAGAGCGCCTTAATTATATCGGCGATAAGTACGGAATAAAGCGCAGATTCACCCATATCGGAAAAATGCTTCTTGAAAAGGATATTGATGCGGTTGATGTTTGCCTGCATAATAATCTTCACTGTCCGGTAACGGTAGCAGCGCTTGAAGCGGGAAAGCATGTATATTGTGAAAAGCCTATGGCGGGCTCATATGCCGACGCGCTTACTATGTACAAAGCCGCAAAAGATACGGGAAAAAAATTGCATATTCAGCTTGCAATGCTATATAATGATGAAACACGAGGCGCGAAAAAATTAATTGATAGCGGACGGCTCGGCCATATCTATCATATGCGTTCATATGGATTCAGACGCAGAGGCAGACCATATGTTGACGGATATGCAACAAAGGAATTTGTAAATTCCACTACATCGGGCGGCGGAGCGCTGTTTGATATGGGAGTTTACCATATTTCTCAATTATTATACCTTACTGGTCTCCCAAAACTTGAAAGAGTATGTGGAAAAATATATCAAGAACTGGCAATGGACGAAAATCGCCGCCAGATAAGCGGTTTCAATGTAGAGGAACTTGGAACGGGATTTGCCTCGTTTGAAGGCGGTTTAACAATGGATATACTTGAGTCATGGGCAATTCATGCCGCACCATTCCCGGGGTCTATGATAGCCGGTTCAAAAGGCGGTGTTACGCTTGAACCCCTTTCATTCCACACTACCATTGAAGACATCGAAACAGACCAAACTTTTGACCTCGGTCATATGAATTATATGAATCATACTGTTTATCCCGAAAATGCGGTATATGACAGCAGTCAGATACACTGGATAGCTCATCTTACAGGAAAGTGTGAATTACTGCCCACAGCGGATATCGCACTTTTAACACAGCAAATTCAAGAGGGAATTTATATATCAAACAGCCTTAATCGTGAAGTTACTGCCGACGAAGTAGTTCAGCTTTCAAAGAGTAAGGCACTTGAAATTCCAAATTTAAAAATTTAATTACAGAGGTAAATATAAATAATGTTAAATATAGGTTGTCATTTGTCATCATCAAAAGGTTTTATGGCTATGGGTGAAGAGGCTGTTTCTATCGGCGCGAATACATTTCAGTTTTTTACCCGAAATCCACGTGGAGGAGCCGCAAAAGCGGTAAATGAACGTGACGCGGCAGATTTTATAAAATTTGCTGAAAAAAATAATTTTGCGAAAATAATCGCCCATGCGCCATATACAATGAATCCATGTTCGGCAGACCCAAAAATCAGGGAATTTACCCGTGATACGATGGCAGACGACCTGAATCGAATGGAATATGTTCCAAAAAATTACTATAATTTTCATCCCGGAAGTCATGTAAAGCAGGGGGAAGATATCGGAATTGCCTATATCGCAGAAATGCTCAACGCTATAATCAAGCCGGAACAGACTACTATTGTATTGCTTGAAACTATGTCAGGTAAGGGAACGGAGATAGGCGGCAATTTCAGTCATCTTAGAAATATTATTGACAGAGTTGAACTTAATCATAAATTGGGTGTATGTCTTGATACTTGCCATATTTGGGACGGCGGATATAATATAATAGATAATCTCGATGATACGCTTGAAGAATTTGACAGAATAATTGGCATTGATAGATTAAAAGCTGTTCATTTAAATGACAGCAAAAATATACTTGCATCTCATAAAGACCGTCATGAAAAAATCGGGCAGGGCAATATTGGACTTGACGCTTTGGCAAAGGTTATAAATCACCCGAGTTTAAAAAAGCTCCCTTTTATACTTGAAACGCCAAATGAGCTTGACGGCTATGCCGAAGAAATAAAAATCCTGCGTGGACTTTATCAAGAAGATACGATCGATAAATGAAATAAAAAGATTGGATTATTAAGAATGCATATTTAATATAGTCTTACTGTTTTTATGATAATTTGAGCCCCGAGTAAAAAATCTTTATTTTATATAAATTTAAAAAATTAAATATAGGAGTGCGACAAATGAAATTACGTAAGCTTATCACATTTATACTCGCTTTGTCAATTGTATCTTCCGGTTTTGCCTCATGCTCTGATAAAGATAATTCCGATTCACAAATTACCGAAAATATTGCAAGTGACAATACTGCGGTCACGGAAGAAACAACCTCAGAGGAAATTAAAGATAATCTGCCTTCCGATTTGAATTATAACGGATATGAATTCCGTATATATGGGATTAACAGTGCGGAGGAGATGTGGTTCAGTGAGGAGTTAAACGGAGAAGTATTAAATGATGCGATATATCAAAGAAATGCCGAAGTTGAGGAACGTCTTAATATAAAATTCAAATTTGACATGACAAACGGTGATATTGTATCAACTGCCAATATCATAAAAAATTCCGTGTTGTCGCAGAGCGATGATTTCGATATGACTGTGGAACACGTGATTTATGGTCCGAATAATACGCTTGAGGGAATATATCATAATCTTTATGATTTGAAGTATCTGGATTTTGAAAAGCCTTGGTGGCCTTCACAGACAATAGACGAACTTACATTAAATAATAAAATGTTTTTGGGTTCAAGTATGGCAACGGCAACAGCTCTTGAGGGAAGCAAGGTCGTAGTTGCAAACAAGGATTTGTTAAAAAATTATGGAATTGATATTCCTTATCAAACGGTATATGACGGAAAATGGACACTTGATTATTTGATATCACTCACAAAAGATGTGTATTCAGATGTTAATGGCGACAGTAAAAAAGATGCTGGAGATATTTATGGATATGCTACTCAATGTGCTCAAAATGGATATATAGTTTCATGTGATATTCCGGTGCTTGAAAAAGGTACAGACGGTTCTCTTACAATTTCAGCGTACAGTGATAAAATGGTATGGCTTGTTGAAACTCTTTATGACTGGTATTATGATTCAGTAGGAACATATGTTACAGCATGGGACGGAGATTATACAAAAGTATTTAAAAATGGAAATGCGCTTTTTGCGTTTGCTCAAATTTCAAATATAGCTAAAGATTATAGAGAATCAGATGTTAACTATGCAATATTGCCTCAGCCTAAATATGACGAAAATCAGAGCAATTATAGAACGTTTGCACATGAGTCATTTTTCTGCGTTCCAATTACAAACAGTGACCCTGATAGAACTTCTGCCGTTATAGAAGCTTTAAGCTATGCCGGATACAAAAAAGTAATTCCTGCATATTATGAAATAACGCTTAAAGGAAAACTTGCGGATTCCGAAGACGATGTAAAAATGCTTGAAATTATCAATAACACAAGAACTATAAGCTTTGCGTATATATATGACAACTGGGAAGGATTTGGACATCTGTTTTCAAATATTTTCAACGGAACTGGTGGAAGCAGAGACTATACTTCATATTATGAAAAACGCTTGAAGTCAGCCCAGAAACGAGCTGATAAAATTTCAGAAGCGTTTCAGTAATTAATTTTTAAAATCCGTGATTTGGATTTATAATCCAATGAAAAGGGAGATGATTTTTTACGTCATCTCCTTTTTAACTATTTGATTTTATTTGATGAAATTTTCATCATAATTTTGCGTATAGGTCTGATTTCTGAAACAATAATTGATATAAAAATTAAAATGAATCCACTAAGCAAACGTGGCGTAACTTCTTCATTATATAAAATTATTGAAAATATAACACCGAAAACACTCTCAAGACTTAAAATTATCGAAGCAGCGGCGGGACTTGTATACTTTAATCCGATTGTCTGGAACATAAGCGTGACAGCGGTACAAAATACTGAAAGATATATAAGAGCAAAAGCAAGTTCGCCGTTTATCAAATTTTGAGAGATATACGGTATACCTTCAAAAATTAAAGATGAACACCACGATAACAATGCGGCAAATCCGAACTGAAGAATTGTTATAAGAATAGGGTCACGACTGCCGCTTGTTTTGGCAAGCACTACAATATGAGCCGCAAACATGAATCCACCGAGAAGTGTAAGTATATCACCTTTTTGAATTGTAAAAGATGCTGTAAGAGATACAAGCCCGATTCCTGATAAGCATAGCAAAGCGGCGGCAAGGTTATCGGCGCCGGGTTTGATTTTATCGGTAGCCCAAAACATAAACGGTACAATTACACAATATACCGCTGTAAGAAACGCATTTTTTCCTGGAGTTGTAAGCGTAAGCCCAAGAGTTTGAGTGATATATGCAGTGTACAGACATATTCCGGCGGCAAGTCCGGTTAATATATATTCATGGTTGACTAATTTCCATTTTCGAGAAAAAACAGCCCCTAAAATCAGAAATGCCGCAGTAAATCTAATTGCAAGCAGAAGATTTGGAGGTATTGTATCAACTGTATTTTTCATGATTACAAAAGAGCTTCCCCAAATCAATGTAGCACTTAGAAGTGCTAATTTTGCTAATATTTGTTTGATTTTTAAATTATCCAAATTTTTTATTACCTCTTTTATTGTAGAGTTTAAATAAATGTAATGTGATTATAAAAATATAGTATGCGGTATTGATTTAAATATAATTACATGGTATAATAAAAGTTCAAAATAAAAAATATATCAGAGGTGTATTATGGGTGTAGTTATAGGAATTGACGTCGGCGGAAGTACTACAAAAATTGTTGGTTTTCTCGGAGAAAGAAATGAAAGTGAGAAAAAATTGATTGAACCGCTGTTTGTACGCGCCACTGACCCGATTACCTCCATTTACGGTGCTTTTGGAAAATTTACAGAAGTAAATAATCTTGAACTTAGTGATATAGATAAAATTATGATAACCGGTGTAGGGTCATCGTTTGTATCAAAGCCGATTTATTCACTGCCATGTGAGGTTACTCCAGAATTCAAGTGTATAGGTTTGGGCGGATTATATCTTTCTCAGCTTGATGACGCCATAATAGCTAGCTTGGGCACAGGAACGGCATTGGTTCATGCAATCCGCGGAAAAGAGCCGGTTTATCTCGGAGGTACTGGAGTAGGCGGCGGAACTTTGATGGGACTCTCAAAAAAATTGCTTGGAATGGACGATATAAAACATGTGCAGGAAGTTGCATCAAGCGGAGATTTAAATAAAATAGATTTGAAAATTAAGGATATTACTCAGAAAGATATTGTCCCCGGATTTTCTGACAGAATGACGGCATCAAACTTTGGCAATATCAGCGACCTTGCTTCAAAAAATGATATTGCGCTCGGAATTATCAATATGGTTTTCGAAACAATCGGCATGGTATCAATTTTTGCGGCGAGAAATCATTCGATAAAAGATATAGTGCTTACTGGAAATTTAACAAGTGTAAATCAAGCGTCCGAAATTTTTAATACACTCAACAATATGTTCGGTGTAAACTTTATAATCCCTAAATATTCCCAATTTGGCACTGTAATAGGCGCGGCATTGTCAGCGGACGTATGATAGAATATTACACAATTTAACGTGAGTCTGAAATTATAATCAAACTCACGTTATTTTTTATTAAAATTTATTTATTAAAAGATTTATTTTTTAGGTTCACGTCTGTAATATTTATCGATTTCGTCTTTCATGTTTTGAGGAATTACTCTCGGAACCGGCATCATTTCAGCGTTGATTATTTTTTCAGCAAAAGCTTTCATATAACGCATTGTTTTTGCCATAGCCTGCGGACAGAGCGGCATTATCAAGTCATTGCGGTTATGAATTCCAGCCTGTCCCTGTCTTGCAAAGCTAAGCGCCGGTACCCCTGAATCGGCAAACGGAGTAGAATCGCTTGAATAAACTCCCTGGCTTATTCTGATTGAATGACGCATTTCACGTGCTAAATATTCCATAGCGCCCTGAAGTGAGTTGTCTGCGGTGTAACATGCGATATCATTTCCGAGTACTGTACCGGTCATATCGATATTTATGCAGAACTGGTATTTTTCAAGTTCATCTTTATGTGCTGAAGTATACGCTTTGCTTCCTAAAAGTCCGAGTTCCTCAGAACCGCACCAAATAAATTTAAGTGTTCTTCTTGGAGGATTTTCTTTAAAGTGTCTGTAAAATTCCATTAAATCTGCTGAACCGGAGGCATTATCCCAAGCGCCTTTACTGAAAGGTACGCTGTCATAATGTGCAGTAAACGCAACAATTTCATCAGGAAAATCAGTGCCTTTTATTTCAGCTACAACATTATGAGATGTAAGCTTGAATTCGGTCTGACATAATTCCATTTTTACTTTTGAGGCTCCGTCGCGTACCATTTCGATAGCGTCACGTACACGCATTGTAACTCCGGGAATAGTTCCGTTTTCTATAAATAAATCTCGGATATAGCGTTTGCTGAGGTCGGTTTTTTCAACTTCATCGATAAAGCTTCCGTCAAATAAAATAAAACCTGCCGCACCGCTTTTTACAAGACGCTTGTATACATCAAGCCCGAGTCCGTTAAGCATTACGATTTTGCCTTTCACATCGTAAAAATCGATTTCATCACCGTTTTCGATATATTTGAAAGGAGCAATTATTCCATTTTCGGGAGTAGAGCCGCTTCTGCCTACTCCGGTAACGGTAATTTCTCTTTCAAATGGTTCGAGTACTGTCAACTTTACTGATTTAACTTCATAATGAGTGATTTCAAACGGTTCAAGCTGCGCTGTACCGCCCAGAGCTTCTACCTCAGATTTTAATATTTCTGCGGCGCGAAGCTCATCAGGAGTACCGCCCTGTCTGTTAAAATATAATTTTTCTATTATACCGTATTGATAAAGCCCGTTATTTTCCATTTTATATTCTCCTGATATAAAAATTTAGTCGAAATTATTATATACGATATTTCCAAAATAAACAACCCCTAAATTAATATTTAGATGAAATATATTCTTAAAACGTTAAAATATTTATAAATAATATAAAAATTTTATATAAATTACCCAAAGTAAAATTGTGTATTGACAATTTATACAATATATGATAAGATTAAATATAAAAAACTATTATTCCTGAATACTTTATATCAATAAGTAATACTAAAAGGATATGTGATAATGCTTAATAGAAAAATTATATTTTTGCTCTCAATAATTTTAATTTTTATATTGTTAAGTAGCTGTGGAAAAATATCCCGAACCAATGATGTAAAAACAAACTGCTCTTATAAGGAAAATACAATTGATATGCTAATTGAGGAGAGCAAGGTTCAATCACAAAATCTCCAATCTGTTGATAATGATAATATAGATAAAAAATACGATTCAGAAAAGCTTGGATTTATGGGAGGCAATATTTCTGCCGGAGGGCTTATCAGCGGAGATGGCAATGGCTGGATTTATTATCGCAGTGAGAATGATAACTGGTGTCTATATAAGGCAAAACTTGATGGTACTCAAAAAAATAAATTGTGCGATGATATACCATCATGCATAAATGTACTTGGCGACTGGGTTTATTATTCAAATTACAAGGACGGTTTTTCAATTTACCGAATTAAAAGTGATGGCTCAGAGAGAGAAAAGCTTGTCGATGGATACTGCCGAAATCTTTATGTAACAGAAAACGGTATGTATTTTGATATACGCGATGAAAATAATTCTCCGCAGGTTTATCATGCAAAACTTGACGGAACTGATAAAAATCTTATCGTACAGGATATGAGGGTTGCGGCATATTATGATAAATCTTTATATTGCTATAATACAAAGACGTTAAAAAAATATGATAATGTTACTGGTGAATTGGATATAATTTATGATGGGTATACGCATAATCATTACGCCGATATAAATGGAATTTATTTTTGGGCAGTTGATGATAATAAATATTATAAGATGGATTATGATGGTAAATTAACCGAATTAGCTAAAAACGGAGATTCTTTTAATTATGCCGATGGCAAGTTATATTACATAGCTTTGAATGCAGATTCGTTTGATAATTATTGTATGTATTGTCTTGATACAAAAACTATGGAAAAGAGCATAATTCTATCGCTTTCAGAGCAGTATTTTGATATTTATACAGGAGAAGCTCTCGGTATTACAATAAAATATTTCCGTGAAAATTATGATAAAATCGATGCTTCTCTATTTGACCATTATGACGGAGCTTTTATTGGGATAAATGAACAAGCGGGGTATCCTTATATAATTGAAGGCAGAGTATATTCACGAGGAGTATTAAAAGAAAGCAAAACAAAGAATGGCAGATGGGATTGCATTATTTTGTGCAACGGTAGCGGAGGCACTGTTTGGGATTGAGTCTTACCGAAAAATTATGATTAAAATAAATTTTTCTAATAATTTATTCTTAATATATTAAAAAATTACCGCTAAAATAAAATTAGCGGTTTTTATTTTTAGAATTAAATGAAAGGCAATTACGTATGAATAAAATTATTACTGATAAAAAAACGGTAAAAGAAGTGCTGAACGATAAAAAGCTTTTTATATTCGATATGGACGGTACAATATATCTTGGAAAAAACGTATTTCCATTTGCCATTGATTTTATTAATCATTTGAGAAATGACGGACGGCAAATTTTATTTTTTACAAATAATGCGTCACATTCTACTGATTTTTATTACACAAAGCTTGAAAGAATTGGATTTTCTCCGAAAAAAGGTGAAATAATGACATCTGGAGATGTAACGATAGAATTTTTAAAGCGTTATCGCAAAGATAAAAGCGTTTATCTAGTAGGAACAGAAGAATTATGCGATTCTTTTAAAAATGCGGAAATTTGCCTTTTAAATGGCAGTGAAAAAAGTGCTGATATTGTCATTACAAGTTTTGATACCTCGCTTACATATGAAAAATTAAACAATGCATGCCGATATATTAGGAACGGAGCAGAATATTTATCAACTCATCCGGATTTCAATTGCCCTACCGAAGATGGATTTATTCCCGACAGTGGTGCAATTGCCGCATTTGTAACTACTTCCACTGGTATCATTCCCACATATTTCGGAAAACCTTATGAGGAAACGGTACAGATGATTTCAGAAACCTCAAACGTTAAAAGAAGTGATATGTGTATTTTTGGCGACAGGCTTTATACAGATATAGCAACGGGCAAGCGTCACGGAATAACCGCGGTTCTTGTATTGTCAGGTGAAACCCAGATTTCCGACCTTGAAAATGTGTGTGAATGTGATTACCCTGATATTGTATTAAACTCTCTTTTAGAAGCAGATGAGGCGATGTTTTTATAATAAATTATTTTATATTGCTTAGATTATTATTGATAATATCAAAAAATATGGTATAATAATAAGGATAATTATAAATTATGAGGATTAATATATGAAAAAGCGACTTTTTGCAGTATTTTCAGCTATGTCAATTGTATTGTGTTCTGTTAATATATTAATTTCATGTAATGAAAGTACTGGTTTGGATAATACTGAAACATCAATAAGCGAAGTAGTGGGAAATGAACAAGTTTCAAATGACATTCTTACTCTTGCTTCAAATAATACTTCTGATTATTATATAGTTAGGAGTGATATGGACGATGGCGTTGAAAAAGAGGCGGCAGTAAAACTTAGAAATACATTAGATGAAAAAACAGGTGCTTCTTTTGGTATTACTACTGACTGGGAAAAGAATGAAGTGTATGAATGTGAAATAATTGTGGGTTCAACTGAACGTGAAAAAACAGAAAATGTAGAGATTGACAGGATAGCTCTCGGTAAAAATGGATTTATTATAAAAGCCGTAGATAAAAAAATATTTATCTGCGGAGGTTCAGATGAGGGAACAGTATTGGGAGTAAATTACTTTATAGATACTTTCGCAAGTGATGAAACCTCAACACTTACGATACCGGCAAATTATGAATATGTACAGTATCAGGAATATGATATAAAATCTCTGACCATATGCGGAAATGACATATCACAATATACGATAGTATACGATAATGACAATTTTAAAGAATCCGCAGAACTGCTCCAAAGTTCAGTATATGAGAAAACGGGAAAAATGCTGAATATTTCTGAAAAAGACGCTTTCGGTGGTGATAAATCAATCTTGATATCATCAGATTCGCCCGAAAAAAACGGAGTTCATTATGTTACTGTAAAAGATGGCTCACTTATTTTTTCAACCAGCGCTGAAACTGGAATGACGGCATGCGTGTCCGCTTTTATTTCTGAATATATGAGTGATGCTTTCGGCTCATACAATATAAGTGAAGGATTTATATACGCCACTCTTGGAGATTATATAACAATAAAAGCTCCTAAATAATATTTTTATGAAGGATAAATAATTTATATGAAAAAAAATTTATTGCTAACTGCGGCCGCGATGTCAATGCTGCTAATGTTTTCATCATGTCAAAACAGCACTGTGTCAGAAAATGTTACTCAATCAGAAAATATAAATGTTGCTCCGTCGGATATCATTGAAAAAGTAGTTGCACTCTATGATAGCTCAACTCTTCCGGAGTCAATTCAGTTTGAAAAAAATGTATCTGAAGACGATGATAAATATCTTGAACCGGATATGGCGGGTACGTATTTCTATGATGAATACGCAAAGGAAATTCCGATATTATCAAAACTTGAGGATTACTGCCTTTATATGCCTAATTCAAAGCGTGTATTTGAAGTAGATATTTTAAAAGTAGCGGATAAAGCAGATATAGATGAAGCGAAAGAATTGCTTGAAGCGCGCCTTGCTTTGAAAAATAACGGAGATGTGCATACTTATGCGCCTGATGAAGTTCCGTATCTTGAAGCGGCTGAAATTTATAATATTGGAAATTATGTAATTTTGCTTGCGACTACTGATAATTCTTTGGCACGTCCAGTTATAGAGGAAATGTTATCAGCACCTCAATCATCTGAAGAAAATACTTCCGAAAATACTGATACTGATAATTCGGTTGTTGAATCATCTGCGGAAACTATAAATAAAGAAGATGTAAAAGAATTTGAAAGCATTATAAATGTTGACATTACCGAGTCGGCTGACAATACACAGTCAGAAAGCGAAAATGTATCTCCTGAAACTGAAAAAACTGAGCCTCCTGTTATATCGGTAGTATCTCATAACGACAATACAAAGTTGTTTATATGTGGAACATGTACAGAGGGTTCAGTTATCCATATGCGCGGAGGAGTTTCTGATTTAACATATACATCTGATGATGGACATTTTATGGGCAATGTGGAACTTAACAGCGATGGTATTAACACAATATATGTTACAGCAGAAGAAGACGGAAAAGCGGAAAGCGAGCCATATATAATAGATGCGCTTGCGAGAACAGATGTTACTGTACCTCAAACGGCAGGTACATATAACGTAATAGTTGGTGACAATTATCAGTGCTTTGTACAGGACGAGGTTGAGGATTTTACAGGGGCTAATATTTTTTCTGAATCTCAAATTGAATCAATTCAGAAAAATGTAGAGGACAAGGTTAAATTTTTGCAGTCTGGCGGGAGAAATGCCGAACTTATATATTTAATAGCACCGATACCGATGAATATATATCCCGAAAATGTACCTGATGAATATAAACAGGCGACTGGAATAACCCGAGCTCAGCAATTTGAAAAGCTTGCTACTGATGCCGGTGCTACGGTTATAAATCTCACTGATGTATTTATGGAACATAAAAATGATGAATATAAGCTTTATCATAAGACAGATACTCACTGGACTCATTATGGTGCATATCTCGGCTACCGTGAGCTTATGAATCATATAGGCGAAAAATTTGAAGACGCAAAACCCAGACCGATTGAGGATTTTGAATTCTATAAAGAGCGTGTTATGGGAGGCGATATGCCAATTAATCTCGGTATAAGTCCGGAATATATGATTGAAAACTGTACATTCGCAAGATATAATTTTGAATCCAAGTATGATATAAATATATATTTTGAGGGGACAAACCGTCTTGATAATGCGTTGATGCAGAATCCAATTATAACAAAAAATGAAGATTCATCTAAGAATTTACCTCGTGCCTATATTTTTCGAGATTCATATGGAACAAATCCATTTGTCATGATAAGCGACAGATTCTCGGAAATAAGCTGGCAGGGAATGTGGGGATATAATTTTGATAAAGGCAGTATCGCAGATTTCAATCCGGATTATGTAATATATATTATTACTGAAAGAGATATACGAGATATATTGGGATAAAAATGACAGGAGTGTTTTAAATTGAATATAACCCATCTAAAATATGCGGTTGAAGTTTCACGCACTGGCTCAATATCTCAGGCGGCAGAAAATCTATATATGAGCCAGCCTAATTTAAGCAAGGCAATACGGGAATTTGAAACCTCTCTCGGTTTTTCAATATTCAAGCGAAATTCAAAAGGAATAGAGCCTACTGAAAAAGGACAGGAATTTTTAAATTATGCCCGTGGAATAATCGCTCAAATTGATGAAATTGAAATGCTTTATTCAGGAGAGAATACTCCTAAGGAGAAATTTAATATATCTGTTCCGCGCGCAAGCTATATATCATATGCCTTTACGAAATTCGTAAATAAACTTGCGCCGGAATCTGAAATTGAGCTTAAATTTAATGAAACTAATTCTATTTCAGCCGTAAACAATATTTGCGACGAAGATTACAGTCTAGGAATTATACGTTGCCAGACTAAAAACAATGAATTTTATTTTCGTTTGCTGAAAGATAAGGGTATGTCATATAAAATGCTGTTTGAGTTTGAATACAGACTGCTTTTATCAAAAGACAGCCGTTTTGCTCAGTACGATGTTGTTCCTGCAAATGTGCTTTCGGAGGGAATAGAAATAGTGCATGGCGATTTGAAAGTACCGTTTCTTTCCAATAAAGAAGTTATTACAGATTCAGTGAAGCCCACAAAAAAGAAAATTTATGTATATGAACGAGGTAGCCAGTTTGACTTGCTCCGAAACGTAGACAATACCTATATGTGGGTATCTCCTATGCCGGAAGATACGCTTAAAAATTATGGTCTTATTCAAAAAAACAGTACCGCACAACGTAATAAATATAATGATATATTAGTATATGAAAAAAATCATCGTTTCTCCGACAATGAAACTTCTTTTTTGCATGAATTAGACAATGTAAAAAAAGAAATATCAAGAATAATATAGAAAATAAACAGACATTATCTATATATTAGTTAATGCCTGTTATTTTTTTATATACAAATCGATATTTTTATATCGATAAAAATATATAAATAAATATATATCGATATAACCTATTTATATTTCAAATCATAAATAATATGTGATATAATATAATCACAAGGTAAAAGGACAAGAGGTGAGAATGAATGAATCAGTCGGTATCAAAAGCAACTTTGGGGCGACTTCCCATGTACCTTAGCTATTTGAAATCTATCCCGACAAAAGAAGTTACTAATATTTCTGCCGCTTCCATCGCTGAAGCTCTTAATCTGCATCCGGTTCAGGTTCGCAAGGATCTCGCCCTTATATCAGAAGGCGGAAAACCTAAAACAGGCTATGTTGCCGAAAATCTTTTAAGAGATCTTGAAAAATTTCTCGGATACAATAACGTAAACTGCGCGGTAATCGTTGGAGTAGGACATCTCGGACAGGCTCTGATGTCATACGAAGGTTTCAGTCAGTACGGTTTGAAAATAGTCGCTACTTTTGATGTGAAGGATACCTTGATTGACAAAGAAATTCATGGCAAAAAAGTTTTCTCCATTGATAAAATCCCTTATCTTTGTCCCAGACTTTGTGCCAATATAGGAATAATTACTGTACCTGCTGAAGCGGCTCAGTCCGTATGCGACAAACTTGTAGAAGCAGGTATACGGGCAATTTGGAATTTTGCTCCGGTGATTTTGAATGTTCCGGAGGGAATACTTGTTCAAAATGAAAATATGGCGGCATCGCTTGCTGTATTATCGAATCATTTATCAGAAACCATGAACAAAAGCTGAGATTTTAATAATTTAATTAATTTTAAATTTGTATATTAAAATAAACCATATATAGAGGAGAAAAACCAATGAGTGATAACAAAACAAACATTGTAAACACTGATATTGTAAACAATGGAGAAGCATTGGCAGCAAAAATTGCGCAGATAAGAGAAGCGCAGAAGAAATTTGCAACCTATACTCAGGAGCAGGTTGACGCTATTTTTGCGGCAGCCGCATCAGCAGCCAACAAACAGCGTATACCTTTAGCTAAAATGGCAGTTGAAGAAACTGGTATGGGTGTTGTTGAAGATAAGGTAATCAAAAATCATTATGCGGCTGAGTACATTTACAACGCATATAAAAATACCAAAACATGCGGAGTAATTGAAGAAGATACCGCATATGGCATTAAGAAAATTGCTGAACCTATCGGTGTAATCGCAGCAGTTATTCCTACTACAAACCCTACATCTACTGCAATATTTAAAACTCTTATAGCTCTCAAAACCCGCAATGGTATTATAATCAGCCCTCACCCCAGAGCAAAAGCTTGTACAATCGCAGCAGCTAAAGTTGTATATGAAGCAGCAGTTGCAGCTGGCGCTCCCGAAGGCATTATCGGTTGGATTGACGTTCCTTCACTTGAACTTACAACCACAGTTATGAAAGAAGCTGACATAATCCTCGCAACAGGTGGTCCCGGCATGGTTAAATCCGCATATTCTTCTGGTAAACCTGCTGTCGGTGTAGGTGCGGGAAATACACCTGCTATCATTGACGATACCGCAGATATTCTTGTTGCTGTAAACTCAATCATTCATTCAAAGACATTTGATAATGGTATGATTTGTGCTTCAGAACAGTCAGTAATCGTGCTTGAACCTGTTTACGAAAAGGTAAAAGCTGAATTTAAGGCTCGCGGCTGCTATTTCCTCAACCCCGATGAAACTGAAAAAGTTCGTAAAACTATATTAATCAACGGTGCGCTTAATGCTAAAATCGTTGGTCAGAGCGCACACAAAATTGCTGAACTTGCTGGAGTTTCTGTTCCTGAAAAAACAAAAATCCTTATCGGTGAAGTTGAAAGCGTAGAACTTGAAGAAGAGTTCGCACATGAAAAACTTTCTCCCGTACTTGCAATGTATAAGGCTAAATCCTTTACAGACGCACTTGATAAAGCAGAGCATCTTATCGCTGACGGTGGTTACGGTCATACATCTTCCGTTTATCTCAACGCTACTACCGAAAAAGATAAACTCGCTGAGTTCAGCGCAAGAATGAAGACTTGCCGAATCCTTGTAAATACTCCTTCATCACAAGGCGGTATCGGTGACCTTTACAACTTTAAACTTGCTCCGTCACTTACCCTCGGATGCGGTTCTTGGGGCGGCAACTCCGTTTCTGAAAACGTTGGAGTTAAACACCTTATCAATATCAAAACAGTAGCCGAGAGGAGAGAAAATATGCTTTGGTTCCGCACACCTTCAAAGGTTTATATGAAGAAAGGTTGTCTGCCCGTTGCTCTTGATGAGCTTAAGCACGTTATGGACAAGAAGAAAGTCTTCATAGTAACTGATGAATTCTTATACAAAAACAATTACACAAAGGCAATTACAGATAAACTTGATGAAATGGGTATTCGTCATACCACATTCTGCGATGTTGCTCCCGACCCGTCACTTGCATGTGCTCTCGAAGGCGCTAAGGCAATGCGTTCATTTGAGCCTGACTGCATTATCGCACTCGGTGGTGGTTCCGCTATGGACGCAGGTAAAATTATGTGGGTAATGTACGAGCATCCCGAAGTTGACTTTATGGATATGGCGATGAGATTCGTTGATATTCGTAAGAGAGTATATACATTCCCGAAGATGGGCGAAAAAGCATTCTTTATTGCTGTTCCTACATCTGCTGGTACAGGTTCCGAAGTTACTCCGTTCGCGGTTATTACCGATGAAAAGACCGGTATTAAATATCCGCTTGCAGATTACGAACTTCTCCCCAATATGGCTATCATTGACGCAGACCTTATGATGAATATGCCTCGCGGTCTTACAAGTGCATCAGGTATTGACGCAATGACTCATG
Source organism: uncultured Clostridia bacterium (assembly GCA_944384555.1). Classification (GTDB taxonomy): domain Bacteria; phylum Bacillota; class Clostridia; order Oscillospirales; family CAG-272; genus CALWTV01. Next base: position 16,176 of record CALWTV010000267.1, read on the forward strand.
CTCTCGAAGCATATGTCGCAATGCTCGCAACTCCTTATACAGACGGTCTTGCTCTTGAAGCACTTAAGCTTATCTTCAAATATCTGCCCAGAGCATACAATGATGGTGCTCATGACCCTGAAGCAAGAGAACAGATGGCTAATGCTTCAACTATGGCAGGTATGGCATTCGCAAACGCATTCCTCGGTGTATGCCACTCATTGGCTCATAAGCTCGGTGCGTTCCATCATTTACCTCACGGTGTTGCAAATGCACTTATGATTAACGAAGTTATGAAATTCAATGCCGTTGATACTCCTGTTAAGATGGGAACATTCCCGCAGTACGCTTATCCGCATACACTTGAAAGATATGCTCAGATTGCTGACGCTCTCGGACTCGGCGGCAAGACAAATGAAGAAAAATTCCAGAATCTGCTTAATGCAATTGAAAAACTTAAAGAGACTGTTGGCATAAAGAAAACAATTAAAGATTACGGCGTTGACGAAGCTGACTTCCTTGCACGCCTTGATGAAATGGTTGAGCAGGCATTCGATGACCAGTGCACCGGCGCTAACCCCAGATACCCGCTTATGAGCGAGCTTAAAGAAATGTACCTTAATGCATATTACGGTAAATGAGTTTTTGAAAGAAAGGTGCAATATTGATGAATTTAGATAGAGTTATAGCAGTAAGAAATGATAAAACCGTATATCGTGACGGTGATCTTGCAATCAAGGTTTTTAACGAAGACTATTCAAAGGCAAATGTATTGAACGAGGCATTAAATCAATCGAGAGTTGAGGAAACCGGACTTGCAATTCCGAAAATTCATGAAGTTACCCTGATTGACGGTAAATGGGCAATCGTTTATGATTATATCAAAGGCAAAACTCTCGCAGAGCTTATGGAAAAAAATCCTGACAAAATGGACGAATATCTTGAGCTTTTCGTAAATCTTCAGATTGAAATGCACTCTAAAAAAGCTCCTATGCTCGGTAAATTAAAAGATAAGATGACTCGTAAAATCAGCGAATCATCACTTGACGCTACCACAAGATATGAACTCCATATGCGTCTTGATTCCATGCCTAAGCACGATAAGGTATGCCACGGCGACTATAACCCCAGTAATATAATCATTACAGATGATGGCACTCCTTATATTCTTGACTGGTCTCATGCAACTCAAGGCAATGCTTCTGCGGACGTTGCACGCACTTACCTCCTGTTCTGCCTTGCTGGAGATAAGGAACTTGCAGATAAATATCTTAAGTTATTCTGTCAGAAGAGCGATACCCCTGTTCAGTATGTGAACAAATGGCTCCCGATTGTAGCCGCATCACAATCAGTTAAAGGCAAACCCGAAGAACGTGAATTCCTCCTCAAATGGGTTAACGTTGTAGAGTACGAATAATTATTGTTATGAGGAGGCAGCTTGATAAAAGTTACCTCCTCTAATTTTTTACATAAAATAATTTATATTTTAAAGGAGACTTGAAAATGAATATCTCTATTTGTGTATGCACAGCTTGCCACGTAAACGGAGCTAAGGACATTGTTGAAAAACTTCAGAATCTTGTTGCTGAAAACAATCTCGGCGATAAAGTTGAACTCAAGGCCTCTTTCTGCGACGGAGACTGCAAAGACGGAGTATATGTTACTGTTGATGGAAAGGGATTTTCGCTCACAGCAGATAAAGTAGAAGAATTTTTTAAGGTAAACGTAATCGATAAACTCGCGTAAGGAGAAATTTAAGATGACAATTAACGTATGTGTAGGAAGCTCATGTCATCTCAGAGGCTCTTATAAAATAATTGAGCTTATGACCGAAGCATTGAAAAAAAACGGACTCGAAGATAAGGTTGAACTCAGCGCGGCTTTCTGTCTTGGAAAATGCACTCATGGCGTGTCAATAAAGGTTGATGACGAAGTTATATGCGGCGTTTCTCCTGAGAACTTTAATGAAATTTTTGACAAGTACGTACTGAAAAAATAATTTAGATAAAAATTTTAAATGTTATTAAAAGTCAGAGGGGAGAATCTGAATTGAATGAGTATCTGAAACTGAAAAAATCAAACTGCAAAAACTGCTACAAATGTATACGGAGCTGTCCCGTAAAATCAATAAAATTTTCTGACAATCAAGCACATATTGTAGGCGATGAATGTATTCTCTGCGGCGAATGTTTTGTTGTATGTCCGCAAAATGCTAAGGAAATACGAAATGATGTACAGACCGTAAAAAAACTTATTGCGTCCGGAACACGCGTTATCGCCAGTGTTGCACCTTCATTTACTGCAAATTACAGCGGAAGCACCATAACAGGTATGAGGAATACTCTGAAAAAGCTTGGTTTCTTTGATGCTTTTGAAACAGCGTCAGGTGCTGCCGATGTTAAAAACGCATATGACAAAATGATAGAAGAAGAAAAACAGGATGTTATAATTTCAACCTGCTGTCATTCCATTAATCTGCTCATTCAAAAACATTATCCCGAAGCAATTAAATATCTTGCCCCTGTGATTTCTCCCATGCACGCTCATTGTCTTGCAATAAAGAATAAATATCCCGATGCTAAAACCGTATTCATAGGACCATGTATATCTAAAAAAGCAGAAGCTGATCTGTATTCTGATGCGGTTGACTGCGCAATTACTTTTGAAGAGCTTACAGAGTGGTTGTATGATGAAAAATTAACGGTTGATTCCACTCCGGACCCTGAGGATATTAATGCTGGTAAAGCAAGAATGTTCCCGACTACGGGAGGAATTCTCAAAACTATGAAGTGCAGCAGCGAAAAGTATCAGTATCTCGCAATTGACGGGGTTATGAACTGTATAAGTGCTATAAAAGATATAATAAATGGAAATATTTCAAATTGCTTTATAGAAATGTCAGCTTGTGTAGGAAGCTGTATCGGCGGACCTGCAATGGATGAAGATAACCGTGCTCCAGTGCGTGATTATATAGCGGTTGATAAATATTCACTTGACGGTGATTTCAAGCTTGATTTCCATGCGGCTGAAACAACTCCTAAGGAATTCAGCTTTATAGGTGCGCGTCGTCAAATGCCGGGAAGCTCTGCAATTGCTGAAATACTAAAGAAAATGGGCAAAACTTCACCGAAACAGGAGCTTAACTGCGGCAGCTGCGGATATAATACTTGCCGTGAAAAAGCTATTGCGGTTATTAACGGAAAAGCTGATCTCACAATGTGTCTGCCATTCCTTAAAGAAAAAGCTGAGTCATTCTCAGATAATATTATTCAAAATACACCCAATGGAATTATTGTACTTAATGAAAATCTTGAGGTTCAGCAGATAAATAAGGCTGCCTGCAATATGATAAACATTCAGAATGCTTCAGATATACTCGGAGACCAGGTAGTACGAATTCTCGACCCTCAGCCTTTCTTTGAAGTCGTTCAAACCGGACGCAATATTCACGATAAACGTATATATCTTGCGGAATATGACTGTTATATAGAAGAAACTGTGATTTATGATAAGGAATATCATATAGTCATGTGTATGATGCGAGATGTTACCGATGAAGAAAGACAGCGTATAAAACGTGAGAATATTTCAAAACAGACAATTGAAACTACTGATAAAGTTATTGAAAAACAAATGCGTATAGTTCAGGAAATAGCATCACTTCTCGGTGAGACCACGGCGGAAACAAAGATTGCACTTACAAAGCTAAGGGAGTCACTTAAAAATGATTAACTTATGTACCGATATAGGCTACCACAGCCTGAATAAATTCGGAGAGCAGCTCTGCGGAGACCACGTTGATGTAGTAGAGCAGGAGGGCGATGGCAATTCTGTAATTGTAGTGCTTGCGGACGGAATGGGAAGCGGCGTAAAAGCAAGTATATTATCTACGCTGACTTCAAAAATTATTTCTACCATGATGGCGCAGTCAATGTCAATTGAAGAATGTGTCGCAACAATTGCATCTACACTGCCGGTATGTTCGGTCAGAGGAGTTGCATATTCCACATTTACAATTATTAAAGTAACAAATAATTACGAAGCGGAAATTATACAGTACGATAATCCTCATGTAATTATGCTCAGAGACGGCAAATACTTTGATATGGAAGAAACTTCAACTAAAATTGGAGATAAGATAATATACAAATCAAAAGTATATGTACGTGAGGGCGATACGTTTATCGCGATGAGTGACGGGGCAATTCATGCCGGAGTAGGAAAGAGTCTGAATTTTGGATGGCAGAGAGAAAACATTATTGAATTTATGGAAATGATGTATGATTCTGAATTTACTGCGAAAACGCTCTCTACAATCCTGCTTGATGAATGCAATCGCTTATATGAGAATGAGCCGGGAGACGACACTACTGTATGTACTGTTAAAATACGTCAGCGTGAATCAGTGAATTTGATGATAGGACCGCCTGCATCTCCTAATGATGTAAACAAAATGATGAGTTTGTTTTTCTCAAAAAGCGGAAAGCATATTGTTTGCGGAGGTACAACGTCGACTCTCGCCGCCGAATTTTTGGGCAAGGAAGTAAAAACAAATCTTATGTATATTGACCCTGAAATTCCTCCTACTGCGACTATTGAGGGAGTTGATTTGGTTACCGAGGGCGTAATTACAATAAATAAGGTATTGACATATGCTCAGAGTTATCTTGCAGATAATCAGTATTATACGCATTGGGATTATAAAAAAGACGGCGCGTCACTTATATCAAAAATGCTGTTTGAAGAAGCTACCGATATAAACTTTTATGTAGGACGTGCGGTAAATCCGGCACATCAGAATCCGAATCTTCCTATAAATTTCAGTATAAAAATGCGTTTGGTAGATGAGCTTTGCGAATGTCTTAAAAAGATGGGCAAACGGATAAAGGTAAGTTATTTTTAATTTTTCAAATATATTTAAAGAAGTGAAAGAAATATTAGTTTATAGGGAGGAATATCGTGCGTAAATTTGATACGAAAGTCCAGCTTTTAAAATATAAAGTTCTAAGAGAGGTTGCGCGTCTCAGTTTTAATGACCAATTGCTTGAGCATTACAACGATATTCCCAAAATAATCGTTGAAGGAAAAACTCCTACAATGCGCTGCTGTATCTATAAGGAGCGTGCAATTGTATCAGAGCGCATTAAGCTTGCGACAGGCGGAGATAAATCTAATCCCAATGTTATTGAGGTAATAGATATAGCGTGTGATGAATGTCCGGTAGGCGGATATGAAGTCAGCGATGCTTGCCGCGGCTGTATTGCTCATCGCTGCGAAGAAGTGTGCAAGCGAAATGCGATAAAGTTTGATGAACACCAAAAGGCGCATATAGATAAATCATTATGTGTTGAATGTGGAGCCTGCGCAAAAGTTTGTCCGTACAGCGCAATTGTAAACCGCAAGCGTCCATGTGAAAATGCCTGCAAGATTAAAGCGATAAGTATGAGCGAATCCAAAGCGGCACAAATTGATAATAATAAATGTATTGCCTGCGGTGCTTGTGTATATCAGTGTCCGTTCGGCGCGATTATGGATAAATCTTTCATAATCGACGTTGTGGACTTAATTAAAAAGACCAAAAACAATACCGCTTACAAGCATTATGCCTAAGTTGCTCCTTCTATTTCCAGCCAGTTCACATATGCGAAATTAGGTCAGGTAATAAGCGGAATTAGAGAGCTCGGTTTCTATCATGTAATTGAGGCTGCTCTCGGTGCTGATATGGTAGCATTTGAGGAATCAAAGGAACTTGTTGAAAAAGGATTTTTGACCAGTTCATGCTGTCCGGCTTTTGTAATGTATATCGAAAAGCAGTTCCCGCAGCTTGTTGATAAAATATCACATAATCTTTCGCCTATGGCGATGATAGCTAAATATATTAAAAAGAGTGACCCAACAGCGAAAATTGTGTTTATCGGTCCGTGTACTGCGAAAAAAGCCGAGTTTCAGAAAGAAACGGTTAGACCTTATATTGACTGCGTAATTACATTTGAAGAATTGCAGGCTCTCATTGATAGCCGTGACATTGATATAACTACACTTCAAGAAGACGTTCTTGACAATGCTTCGTATTACGGAAGAATATTTGCGAGAAGCGGTGGATTGGCTGATGCGGTAAATCAGGCATTGAAAGAGCAGGGAATTACCGATTTCAAATATAATCCGATAGCGTGTGACGGAATCGAGGCGTGCAGAACCGCGTTATTGAAAGCTTCAAAGAATGTACTGCCAAATAACTTTATTGAAGGAATGGCTTGTATAGGAGGGTGTATAGGCGGTGCAGGTTGTCTTACACATGGTGAAAAGAATAAAGCCGAAGTCGATAAGTACGGAATGGAAGCATATGAAAAATCGATAGAGGACGCAATCGCTATTTACAAAAATATAGATTAATTTCTAAGTGTAATAAAAATAAGAGGACAATTGCTAATATGCAAAAGTCCTCTTTATTAATTTAAATTTTTATATATGCAGAATTAAAGATGCTATTTTAAAATAAACAAGTAATGCAAGCGTGTCAACAATTGTAGTAATAAATGGACTTGCCATTACAGCGGGGTCAAATCCTATTTTTTTTGCGAAAATGGGAAGTACACAACCGGATAATTTTGAAATTAATACTACACATATTAAAGTCAAGCATACTACAACGGCTATCTTAATAGATGTGTGGTCGATAACCATCATTTTTGCGAAATTCACAGCGGCAAGCGTAATTCCGCAGAAAAAAGCCACCACAGTTTCTTTTCCCATTATTTTAAATATATCTCTCATTCCTATTTCGCCGAGCGAGAGACCGCGTATTACAGTAACAGAAGACTGACTGCCTGCATTTCCTCCGGTATCCATAAGCATTGGAATAAACGCAGTAAGAGCTACCTGAGCCGCAAGCGCGGTTTCAAAATGAGTTAGAATTTTGCTTGTAAAAGTTGCCGATACCATAAGCAACAGCAACCATGGAATTCGCTTTCTAAAAGTTTCAAAAACGCCTGTTTTTATATATGATTTTTCAGTTGGAGTAATTGCCGCCATCATTTCAATGTCTTCATTGACTTCATCAGTCATTACGTCCATTGCATCATCTACGGTAATTATTCCTACAAGACGATTTTCATTGTCAACTACAGGAAGTGCTAAAAAATCATATTTGCTGAATATATTTGCGACATTTTCTTTATCTTCAAGCGTTGTTACTGAAATAACGTTTTTCTCCATTATTTCTTCAATCAATACATCATCTTCGGATAAAAGCAAGTCTTTTGCGGTAACAAGTCCGATAAGCTTGCGTTTTTCATCGGTGACATAACATGTATAGATTGTTTCTTTATCTACGCCGGTACTGCGGATTTTTGAAAAAGCCTCACTTATTGTCATAGCTGCTTTCAATTCCACAAATTCGATTGTCATAATCGAACCAGCACTGTCTTTAGGATAGTGCAGTATCTGGTTTATTACCCCGCGCATTTCCGAATCAGTATGAGCCAATATTCTTGTAACTACATTTGCCGGCATTTCTTCAATTAAATCAACCGTATCATCGACAAATAATTCATCAATTACTTCTTCAAGCTCACGGTCATTGAATACGTCAATCAAAAATTTCTGCATAACGCTGTCCATCTCAACAAATGTCTGAGCAGCAAGTTCTTTAGGAAGCAATCTGAAAACAATTAAAATTTTATCTTCCGGTAAATTTTCCATTACAAGCGCGATGTCCTTTGGATGAATATCGCAAAGCAACTGACGTAAATCTTTTAATTTCTTTTCTTCAAGCAGATTATTCGCTTTTTCAGAAATTTCCTCGATATCATTGATATCGGTAAATGCAGTTGATAAAATCATCATTTCTTCCATTTTGTTGTTACTGCCCTCAATTTTTAAAATACTGAGAGCAGCCCCTCCTTTCAATTTAATGTGTAATGTTAGATTCAATCAGAACCTAATTCAAACACGCAATTTAGCAGATATGACGGAGAACCGTCCATACCCAAGGAAGGGGACAATTTGTGAAAGTCCAAAACTTGCGCAGTAATCTATTTAATTTTCAAAAAAGCAAACCAAACAGACGTCCTGCGGTCTGCAATAAAGTGCGGAGCACGGAAAAATATTATTGCAATTTGACATACACAATCGCCCTTTGGGTTTACTGCTGCCTGCGTCCATTTGATTCACTCCTTTTCTATAATTTCATTTTAATTCAATATAAAAAACAATGTATATGATTTTTATATTCTATAATTATTATATATTTTTACCTTATATAAATCAAGTAATATGAATTAATTTTAGTTATAAAATTTTCAAAAAAACAAGAGCCGATATATGTTTATAATAACATATCGGCATTATGAATATTTATTTTTTATTAATTTATTAATTTGATATATGAAAATCGTCTTGTAACTTTTTGAAAGTGCTTATACAATTGCTTGAAAAACCTATATTTTCAATTGTTTTCCTGCTTATATCGACATATAAATTGTTTACGTATACAGCAATAATACATATTTCTGTTTATCAGAAATATTCCTAATTCTTGATCTAATTAGAATTTATAATATTTTTTTCATGTTGCCACATGTAAAGGGAAAGAAATCATATTTTTTTACTCCAACATGAATCACACCGTTATGCTCATACCACTTGCGAAGAACTGTATTTTCTTCAACTATGTCTATATTAACAATTTTACACCCTGCATTTCGCGCGATATCAAAAGCATGATTTAGCAATTTTTTCCCGATTTCATTGTGTCTATATTCAGGCAATACCGCAAGATTATTAAGTTCACACTCTTCATTATTCTGAATAAGTAAAGAATAGTATCCACACAATATCATATTTTCCTCAAAGACATACATATGTCTATTCTCATTATCCATTTGCCAATATAATCTATCACTCGTAATTGCAAATGCAGTAAATCTTGGTGCATTTGCTTCTGTAAATCCCAATTCATTTGCTACTGTCATAAAACTATTTTTAATTAAATCCACACATACCGGTATATCTTCATGTTTTACTTCTCTTATCATTATATTTATTCTCCACAACTTTTAAGTTTGTAGATTTGTATGCCATATTATAACCACTATAAATAAACTTTTATGTTATTTACTGTCAAGGATTTTGGATAGCTTAGAACAAATACTATTTTTTAATTATTTTTTGAATCAAAATCCGGAAATTCAACTGAGATTGATATATCAGCTGTATCAAAAGGTATTAATTTAGCTGGTGGCGATGGTATTCGTTTTAACGGGTCGTATAAGAAATTTTTGCAGCAGTATGTATCTTTTACTATGCCTTTTTTAGAACATAATACATATCCATTATCAGAATTTGCTAGAATAGTGGCACGTTCGCACTTCGCACATATTTTTTCAATATCAATTTCAGCTTTATTTTTCATTTCTATATTCCTTATTAAAATTTATGTTTAATATAATTATACCATTTATTATTTTATTTTTCCAGTGATTTTGATTTATTTTTAAGTAAAAAAGAGGCAAGAATTATAGTTATCTCAATAGCAGTTATTACAAGTGTTAAAATATTATAATCATGATAATTTGTACCGCCAATTGTACTGATTGAAGCCATATTTATTTTTAAGCTAAAATCGGTAAATATCATAACTAAAGCGGTAAATATAGCACATAATATTCCGCAAAGTATTTTACCGTATATATAAAATTTCATTGAAAGTCCAGTTACGTTTAAAATTGAGGCCACTTGAAAATGTACTGATAGACCAGACCAGCCTATTGCAAAAGCGGTAATCAAGGAAGCAAATATATAATTGTTTGATGACGACGCAGTAAAGCAGGCGCGGCTGAATTCAAAAAACACACATATTGTTGAAATCATGTTATCAGATAATACAAAATAAAATTTTTGTATAATTAAATCTATTATTACTGAAAAAAATATGATAAATCCGCAAACCGAAACTATATTTAACGAACTATCATGGATTGCTGAAGAAAGGGCAGACGGAAAACTTTGAACTTTCGGTTTATCATTTGTAATATTAAAATCATCAGAATTTTTAGGAGAGTTTTTATTAATAAATCCCCAAATTATCCCTACTGAGAATGCGCAAAATATCTGAATAAAATACAGCATTATCCCAAAAGCTGCGTTTTTCCAAAGTGACACTCCAACAGTTCCGATAAGAAATGCTGGACTTGTATTATTGCAGAATGATATTAATCTTTCGGCTTCATTTTTATTTATGTATCCGTTTAAATAAAGCTCACAGGCGCATTTTGCTCCTACCGGAAATCCGCACATACTTCCGAGGATTACAGCTGAGGCGGACACTCCGGAAATTTTAAAAATAAATTTAAAAGGACGCTCAAATATCTTGCCTAAAAATACAGCTCCTCCAGTACGTATTATAAGAGAAGACATTACCATAAAAGGAAACAATGACGGAACTATTTTAAATGCACACATTTTAATTGAGGAGCTTATGGAATCAATTAGGGTCTGTGGTTGTGACAGCATTAAAAACACTGCGGACAATGTAAGTATACTTATTGTATATTCGCTTATCTGAAATTTTTTCATAAATATATCACCGCCGTTACTAATCATAAACAAAGTACCAGATAAATATTTATCTGAACTCTGATTAAATTATTAATTAAATCCCGCACTGCCGCATAATATTTTAACATCACGGGTATACGCTAACAGTATATTAAAAAGTGCAGGTGATTAGAATTTGAAGCGTAAAAAACATATAAATCAAGAATATTTGCCCCGTATTACAGAATATATAAGCCGTAAATTTGATTTGCCGATAGATGAAATTTCAAATATTCCCACAGTAGAAATAAAAAATGACAGTGAGGTATATGTGTGCGGCTGTATAGGAATAGAAAAATATGAATCTGAAATAATTATTCTCAGAATGAAAAAATGTCCTTTAACAATACTCGGTAAGGGTATGTATCTTCACACTTTTACAGATATGCGGCTTTCCGTATACGGCAGAATAAACGCAGTAATATGGGGGAAAAACGTAAAAGACAGCCTGATGACTGTGACTGATTATACGGAGGATAATGAAAACTAATGCTTGGAATTATAAATTATTTTACCGGCTGGCATGATGTGACCATTCCTGCGGTTTCAAAAGAAACGGTTTTGACTTTTATGCTTTGCGGCGATTACGTATATTGGAATATGCGCAATAATGACGATGGTTCGATATCGTTTCGATTGCTGCACTGCGATACTGATAAATTCACTGAAACTTGCAAAAAAAATTCCGTTGATGTAAAAATTGAACCGTTAAGAGGATTTCCGCGACTTATTATAAAATACAAAAAGCGAGTCGGACTATTAATTGGTATTTTAATGTTTGTTTTTTTAGTTCAGGTATCTTCTTTATTTATTTGGGAAGTTTCCGTTAGCGGAAATGAAAAAGTAACTGATGATGAAATAATAGAGCTGTTGAACGAGCTTGGCTGTGGCGTAGGCTCGTATATTCCGTCTATAAATTTTGACCGTGTTCATAATGCGTTTCTGATGAAATCCGAAAACATTGCATGGATATCTGTTAATCTGCGCGGCACTGTTGCAAATGTAGAGGTTAGGGAAATTATGTTTGGTCAGAACAGTGATGATAAGGATTCAGTGACCTATTCAAATATTGTTGCGTCAGAGGACGGTCAGATTGAACTTATTGATACATATCAGGGAAGGGCGGTTGTAAACATAGGGGATTCCGTACAGAAGGGAGACCTTTTAATAAGCGGAGTTCTTGATAACCAAACAATCGGACTTAGATATAAATCGGCAGATGGAAAAGTTTTTGCGAGAGTTAATAAAAAAATAGTGGTAGAAATTCCTAAAAAATATACACAAAAAGTCTATACTGGAAAATCTAAAACTCTTACAAGTGTAAAAATTTTCGGAAAATCAATAAATCTTTTTATAAACAGTGGAAATTTGAGTGCGACTTGTGATAAAATAATAAGGGAAGAAAAGCTGAATTTTTTTGGGACTATATCTGTGCCGGTAGTTATCGTTTCAGAAACATACAACGAATATGAAGAAAAAACAGTTATACTTGATGAAAACGAAATCGTTGACCGTGCTTTAAAGGAGCTTAGGGTTAAAACAGATGAGGCGCTTGAAAACGCTGAGCTTTTAGAGCGTACAATTAATTCGTTTTATGACGGGGAGGTGTATCGTATAGAGTGTTTGCTTTACTGTCTTGAAGATATAGCTGTGTCAAAACCTTTTGAGGTTTCGGAAAATTCTGCTTCGGATACCGCGGAGCAATAAAAAATATTTAGTAAGGATGATATAATTATTTCGTATGACAGAGAAAATTATAACAACAAAATCAAGTGATATTACATCAACAATTTTTGGAAGCTATGATTCAAACGTGCGTATGCTCGAAGATACTTTTTCAGTCAAAATCTTTAATCGTTCCTCTGATATTGATTTAGGTGACACTATTCATGTTACAGGTGAAAATTCATCTATGGTAGATAAAGCCGCAGAAGCCATTGAATATATGAAAAAAATGGCGGCACTTAATGAAAATTTAAGCGAACAAAGCGTAAATTATGTCATTGATATGGTAAACGAAGGCAAGGGAAGCGAGCTTGAGGCACTTGATGATGACTGTGTATGTGTTACTGTAAAAGGAAAACCTATAAAAGCTAAAACTATAGGTCAAAAAAAATATGTAGACGCGATAAAAAATAATACAATAGTACTCGGAATAGGACCTGCTGGAACCGGAAAAACGTTTCTTGCGGTAGCAATGGCGGTAAAAGCTCTGCGCGAAAAAGAAGTGAGCCGTATTATTCTTACCCGTCCTGCGGTTGAAGCCGGTGAGCGGCTCGGATTTTTACCGGGCGATTTGCAGAGTAAAATTGACCCTTATTTGCGCCCCCTTTATGACGCTCTATATGAAATGCTTGGCGCTGAAAATTGTGCGCGTCATATGGAGAGATTGACTATTGAGATAGCTCCACTTGCTTATATGCGCGGACGTACGCTTGATGATTCATTTATTATTCTTGACGAAGCGCAAAATACTACACCTGAACAGATGAAAATGTTTTTAACCCGATTGGGATATAATTCGAAAGCGGTTGTTACCGGAGATCTTACTCAGACTGACTTGCCGTTTGGTAAAAAAAGCGGACTTGCCGCCGCGGAAAAAATCCTTGACGGAATAGAGGATATAAAGATTCATAAATTTACTGAAAAAGATGTCGTTCGTCATAAGCTCGTTCAAAAAATAATTCTTGCATACGAAAAATATGAGCGTGAAAAAATAAGAGAACGTGATTTTAAATCAGATGCAAAATTTAAAATTAAAAAAATGGGAGGCAAAAAAATTTAAATTATGAAACTTACGGTAGATTTCTGCAATGAACAAAATATTGTTCCCATTAGAAAAAGTTTCAAGCTTGTGCTTGAGCGTGCAATCAGGGAAACTCTCGCAAGTGAACGTTTTCCATATGATTCCGAGGTATCAGTAACATTTGTAGATAACGAGGAAATAAAACGGCTTAATAATGAGTACCGTAATAAAGACTGCCCGACAGACGTGCTTTCTTTTCCGCTTTATGATTTTACAGATGATGATGTTGTTATTGAAAAAAATGAGCCGGTTGCACTTGGTGATATTGTAATTTCACTTGAGCAGGCGCAAATTCAGGCTGCCGAAATCGGTCATGGTGTATTGCGAGAAACTGTTTTTCTGTGTATTCATTCAATGCTCCATCTGCTTGGATATGACCATGAATTATCTGATGAAGATGATGAAAATATGCAATTTCATCAGAAAAAAATAATGGAACGATTAAATTACGGCATTATGAAATGTTAGACAATTGAATAATATTACTGAAAAATATATTAAAGACAAATGTATAAAAGAAAGGCGCTTGAAAAAAGAAAAAATATGAAAAAAACAGCATTTATTGCGATTGTTGGACGTCCTAATGTGGGCAAATCAACGTTGCTGAACGCTATGATAGGTGAGAAAATTGCAATTGTTTCAAGTAAACCACAGACTACAAGAAACAGAATTACAGGAATTTTGACAATTGACGAAAATCAATTTGTGTTTCTAGATACCCCCGGTATTCATAAACCTCGTACAAGACTTGGTGATTATATGATGAAAACTGCAAACAGTACGATAGGTGCATCTGACGCAGTTATACTTATAGCAGAGGCGGATAAAAGCGTTGGTGAAATCGAGCGTTCAATTATTGAGCAAATAAAAGCGAGCGGACTGCCTTGCATGCTTGTACTTAATAAAGTCGATATCACAAATGCAGAAAGACTTGCAAAAACAATAACAGAATATGCTTCACTTCATGATTTTGATGCCGTCGTTCCTGTATCTGCTTTAAAAAATAAAGATGTTGATACTGTTATTAAAGAAGCGGAAAAATTTTTACATGAAAGTCAGTGGTTCTTTTCTGAAGATATGGTTACCGACCAGCCGGAACGTCAAATTGCCGCGGAAATAATCAGAGAAAAAATTCTTCGTATGTTATCTGATGAAATACCTCACGGAACTGCTGTTGTAATAGAGGATTTTAAGGAAGAACCTAAAATTATCAAAATACGTGCCGAGATATACTGCGAGAGAAATTCTCATAAAGGCATTATTGTTGGTAAAAACGGTGACACTCTTAAAACTATTGGCACATATGCCCGTGAAGATTTAGAAAATTTCTTTGGAATTAAAGTTTATTTAAATTTGTGGGTTAAAGTTAAGGAAAAATGGCGCGATAGTCAGGCAAATCTTAATAATTTCGGTTATGATTTGCGCGATTTAGATTGATTTTATGGAAACTGTTACCGTAAACGGACTTGTGGTTCGTGAAACCGCAGTGGGCGAATCTGATAAAATTTTATCGGTGTTGACTGGAGAATACGGAAAAATTGCAGTATCGGCAAAAGGAAGCAAAAGTCTGCGCAGCCGTCATATGACAACAACTCAGCTGTTTTGTTACAGTTCGTTTACTTTATATCATCGAGGCGAATATTATTATATAAATGACAGCGAGCTTTTAGAAGCATTTTTTGAAATACGTGCTGATATAGTTAGTTTGGCACTTGCCAATTATATATGTGAAGCAGCATCTTCTGTTACTGTAGAAAATATGGAAAGCAGTGATATACTTCGTCTCGCATTAAACACACTTTATGCGATGTCAAAACGAAACAGGCAAATGTCTATAATAAAAGGAGCATATGAATTACGGCTTGCTTGTTTATCTGGATTTGCGCCAAATCTTGTAGCGTGTTCGGAATGTGCGGCGTATTCATCACCGATTATGTTTCTTGATATAATGAACGGCTCATTATTGTGCGGGGAGTGTCATAAACTTTATAGTGAAAGTTCTGATACCGAAATGGATACGCCTGAAACTGAATACGCAGACGGTGGATTTTTTAAAATAATGGTGCCGATATCAGAAGCTGTTTTGTCAGCTATGAGATATGTAATATATTCAAAGCCTGAAAAATTCCTTTCATTTATGCTTGATGAAAGTGAAATTAAATCTTTTGCCGATATTTGCGAAAAATATTTATTAAATCATCTTCAGCGCGGATTTTATTCACTGGATTTTTATAAATCAGTAGCTGATTAGGATTTATGTGTATGTGCTTTTATAATCTATTAATGTAGTAAAATTCTACATTAACTTATAACTTTATTTCCACGGTAATTTATAATCATTATAAGTAAAATTTAAGACGATAAAATTTATAAAATGTGTGTGTGAAAAATGAAAAATATTGAAAAATCTATAAAAACTCTTGAGTTCGACGTCATTCTTGAAATGCTTGCCGAACTCGCCCCTACAGAAGGTTCCGCTCAATTAGCAAGAGCTCTACGCCCCTCTTCTGACCCTGATGTGGTTGTGCTTAGACAAAGACATACTTCCGATGCTAAAAGACTTGCAGGTATAAAAGGAATGCCGAGCTTCGGAAGAGTAAAAGATATTTCGGATTCCGCCGAACGTGCATATAAAGGAGCCGCTTTATCTATGCGCGAACTTCTTGATATTGCAGCAGTATTAAAAACTTCAAGATTACTAGTTGAATATATTAAAACTGACCACAATTTCGAAACTTCACTTGATGAAATTTTTGAGCGTCTTGTGCCCAATCATACACTCGAAAATAAGATTACACGTGCGATTATTTCCGAGGACATGATAGCCGATGACGCAAGCCCCGAACTTGCGGATATCAGAAGAAAAATGCGCAACACCAGCAATAAAATCCGTGATTTGCTTCAAAAATATATTACAGGCGGAACGAATGCAAAATATCTTCAGGAAAATATAGTTACCACAAGAAACGGACGCTATGTAATCCCTGTAAAAGCTGAATATAAAAATGAAGTAAAGGGTCTTGTTCATGATACCTCAGCGTCAGGCGCGACTCTGTTTATTGAGCCGATGTCGGTGCTTGAAGCAAACAATGAGCTGCGCACGCTTGAATCAAACGAAGCGCATGAAATTGAGCGCATACTTTTGGAATTGTCCGCAATGTGCGGAGATTTTGCCGAAGGACTTCGTTTCAATTATAAAAATATTACTGAACTGGCATTTTATTTTACATGTTCTGAATTATCATACAAAATGAAAGCGGTTCAGCCAAAGCTCAGTGGTGATAGAACGTATTCTCTTTATAAAGCGCGCCACCCATTGCTCGATAGTGAAAAGGTTGTGCCAATTGATATTTTTCTTGGCGGTGAATACCGTATGCTCGTTGTTACAGGTCCTAATACAGGCGGTAAAACGGTTACTCTCAAAACTTTGGGACTGTTTGCTTTTATGGCTCAGTCCGGATTGCATATTCCGGCAGAAGAACCATCAAGCATATGTTTATTTGACCAAGTGCTTGCCGATATCGGTGATGAACAGAGCATTGAGCAGTCACTTTCTACATTCTCATCTCATATGGTCGGCATTGTATCAATAATGGACAAGCTAACAGATAAGTCACTTGTGGTGTTTGATGAACTGGGAGCCGGTACAGACCCGGTAGAAGGAGCGGCTCTTGCGATTTCAATACTTGAACAGGTTCTTGAAAAAGGTGCTATGTGTGCGGCAACTACCCATTATGCGGAACTTAAAGCGTTTGCGCTTGAAACAGAAGGTGTAAGAAATGCGTCATGTGAATTTGATGTAGAAACACTTCGTCCGACATATAAACTTATAATCGGAACTCCCGGAAAATCGAATGCGTTCGCTATTTCTGAAAAATTAGGTCTCAGCGATAAAATAGTAAACCGTGCAAGGGAACTTGTAAACAGCGACAATAAAAATTTTGAATATGTTATTGAAAAACTTGAAGCTACCCGCATGGAAATGGAACGTGAACGTGATGAAGCAGCGCGGCTTAAATCAGAGTTTGAGCAGTTTAAAACAGAGGCTGAAACCGAGCTTAACCGACAGCTGAATAATGCAAAGCGTGACGCTGAAAAAGCAAAACAGCAGGCGCAGCAAATATTAAGCGGAGCTAAAGCGACAAGTGAATTTATTTTAAATCAGCTTGATGAAATAAAAAAACAGCAAGATGAAGAAAATTTTGGAGCAAAGCTTGCAGCTGCTAAAAAGGCAATACGTGCGCAGCTTAAATTTGGTGATGATATTTATAATCCCGTTGAAGACATTGACGAAGATTATGTTCTTCCGCGCCCTGTTAAGAAAGGCGACGAGGTAATAATCAGAAATCTCGGAAAACGAGGCGTAGTTATTGATGAGCCGGATAAAAACGGAAACGTCACTATAAGAGCCGGAGCAGTTAAAACACGTACAAAAATTGAGAACCTCAGATTGATTGAAAATAGTGACAAGCATTCTAAGCCTGAGCAAAAAGATAAAAATTCTGTTGGTGGTTCGTACAGAACTAAAATTAGCCGAGATTTCAAAACAGAACTTGATGTGCGCGGAATGACTGGAGATGATGCTTGGTTTATGGTGGACAAATATCTTGACGAAGCTAATGTTGCCGGTATCAGCAGCGTTACTATCATTCACGGAAAAGGTACGGGCGCGCTCAGACTCGCACTTTGGGGTTATTTCAAAAAAGACCCCCGCGTTAAAAATTTCCGAAGTGGTGCATTCGGTGAAGGCGATTACGGAGTTACCGTGATTGAATTAAAATAGTAACAGTAATAATTAAACAATATTTATGTGATATTTATAAATATATCACATCTAAAAAATTTTTTTAGAAATTTTTATCTATATTTTTTACAATAACCGTACTGTTTTTCAAAAAAACTCTTGAATAAAGCAACATTCATGGTATAATTAGAATAATAAATTAAGTATGCGCCGATTTGGATATTATTGTAATTTAAATCGGCACATACTTCAATTTGCAAATGTTTTGAATTATTATTTTTTATGAAAGGTGCTAAGGGTGATATATAAATGGCAGACATGAAAATGCTTGCAATTGACCTCGGAGCTTCAAGCGGACGTGGAATTATAGGCGGCTTTGACGGTGAAAAAATTACGCTTGATGAAATCCATCGTTTTCCGAATGAGCCCGTTATGACAGCCGGAAACTTTAACTGGGATATTCTGCGCATATTCCATGAAATCAAAAATGCAATTCTCAAATGCTCAAACAGCGATGATGAATCTGTACGCAATCTTTCCAGTATCGGTATAGATACTTGGGGTGTTGACTACGGTTTTATCGATAAACGCGGTG
>CALWTV010000268.1 GCA_944384555.1 uncultured Clostridia bacterium
GGAAATAAAAATATAGGAATAGAATTTCATCAAGATAATCCCAAGTTCCCAATTAAATATTTTCTTGAGGATATTTACCAGTATTTTATTAACAATATGATTTAAAAGGTTTGCGAGATTAGAAACGCAGACCTTTTTTTGTATCCGTATAACTAACTTCCCAGTAAATGAGAAAAGAAGTTATAAATTAGGTTTACAACTTCTCGGTATTTAGGAAAAGAAGTTAAAATGTCTACTAAAAACGCATACATCTATTTTAAGCCTGCACGTAAAGGGCTCCTTCAATTTTGACTAATCATTTTTAAGCTTAGCCGATGTGGGGCAGAGGATAGGCATATCCCGACCGGAGAGTACAGGTGCGATAACCAGCAGCCAGAGCCGTATGCTGTAACCTCTGGGGGTAGCCGTCGGAGCAAAAATAAATCGTCGTCAACGTCAAAAACTTTTTTCTAAGCAAGTTTTAAAGCTGACTTCATGATAAACAATAATCCCCAAAGACTATAAGATTCCAGCCTGATTAACCACTTATAAAATAAAGGATTTTATTTGGGAGGGTCCGTGTAACAAGCGGGAAACAGCCTCATTTGATACATCTCACACGGACTCGATTAAGTGCTTGTTTTAAAAAGAAAAAAGACGCTTTTCGGCGCCTTTGTCTTGATTGGCAGGGGCAGTAAGATTCGAACTCACGACCCTCGGTTTTGGAGACCGATGCCAATACATGCTAATATGCTGTTTTTACTTTATATTTTATCGGCATTCTGACTTTAAAATTTTTTCATTCTGACTTTTGCTTTGCTGGCAAGAACAAAGAAAGAACAGTAATTACCTGCAAAGCTCCAATTCCTGCCTTAATTTATTAAGTCTGCCTATCCATTCCCAAGTGTTCGGAAATTCCGAATAGCTGGCTTTTTCCAACTCGGCAGCAACGGCCGGACCAGCTGTCGGCCACACCGGACAATAGTCAGAATTTACCGTCGTGCATGAGCTTAAGCAACTCATCACGACCAGCATTAGGTCGAGCATAAACCTCCGCCCTTTCCCTCGAAACATATTTCACAACCTCCACCTGCTCTTTTACAATCCGAACTTCGGCATGACTACGGCCAAGCAGATAAACTCCGCCAAGAGCAACAGCAAAAAGAACAAGACTAACAGCATATCTCATAGCGCCGCCAAAGCTAACCAAGCGCCCATAGCCCCCCCGAAGAGATACTCGCCCCAATTCCAGCCGGATTTTCCCTGAGCTTTCAGTTTCTCAAGCTTTCCGCCCAGCCAATAGCAGACGCCCATTGCATGGCCGGAAAGCATCAGTGGCAAGCTGCCAAAATACAAGCCCCACAAAAACGAGATAATCAGGCCGGTCAATGTCGTACCGCAGAAGCCGAACAGTTTCGGATATTCGTAAAGCCAGACGTTTTTTCCCTTAAAGCTGATACGGCAGCTATACAGTAAATCGTCAATCAGTTCGCATTCCCGATATTGCACTAAATTTGGATTAAGCTTGCCGCCTTCCAGTAATCGGCCGATATACAATCCCCAGCCATACAGCTGATAACTGGCATAACAGCAGATAAAGCCGATAACTGCAGACTGGATATTTCCAAAATGGAAATATCCACACAGGCCGAAAAACAGCGCATACCAAATCTTATTTGCGGGGATATACTCTTTCCAAAGTCCGCCGCGGATCCGCCATAACAACGCCGAAATAACGACAATTCCCAATGAAATCAGATGAATCATAGTTTCCATATTCCCTTTTCAACTAAACGTGCAATTCTAACAGCCCTTTCGCCGGTGTCTCTGGCATATTTTGAAGCCAGGCATTCCGTTGCCGCCTGCATATAGTTTCCCACACCAAGATAGCTAAGCATCTTCTTGAATTTCAGGAGACCGCTGATTCCAAGATTAAAAGCCATGTCCACCAGCGCATACTGCCGCTCGTCGTCTAGCTCCTCCCAAAACGGAATCCGTTCGGCACATTCGGCTTCGACGCGCTTAATATCGTTTCTGAGCAAAAAGAAAGCGGCGTTTTTGGTAATGCCGCTTTTATAATCGCCAATAACTTTAATTTCTTCAGCCGTCGGCGGATTGGTTTCCAGATTCCGGCCAATGCCGATGGTCAGATAACCGGCCGAACACCGATACGGCTGCAGCCTTATCCCCTCGTGCAGACAAAGCCTCTGCACCGCTTCGTTCTCGTCTATCACTTTACGCTCCTGTAAACAAGAAGCTAACATCACCAACCGAAAGCCCTAAACAAGAACAGGCAATCAAAATCAGGATATATAGAAAAACCTTATTGCTGAATATTTCTTTCAATGAATTAAGAATGCTACCACTTGATCTGATCATCGCCTTTATCTCATCAATTTTCAGATCAAGGGAATCAAACTTTTTATTAACCTCATCAAGTTTTTGCTCAATATCATTAATACGCTTGTTCATAATTTCAGTATCCTCACATTGTTTGCGGTGTAGAAGTAAAGCAGCTTTAGACATGCCGCCGTGATCTTTCTGCGCCTCTATCATGTCAAGCGCCGTTCTCTGCTGACACATATCGATATCTCCTAAAATTTCGGATATTTGGCTTTCACTGCCAAACAATCTTTAATATATTTGTCAAACTGCTCATATCCTTCAGCCTGCAATTCCTTATTTCCCGAATTAATCTTAACCTGCGCATCCAGGTATTCCCGCAAATCAGGGTATTCCGCCGATCGTTTTTCAGCATAGGTTAATACCGGCTCGATATAATTTTCTGTCCATGTGCTCACTATTTTGTTTTCTTCTTCAACATATGATTTTAGTGGCCTAATCATTCCTTCTGGTTGCGGTGTTTCCACAACAGGCTTATATCCGTCAGTCCTCATCATTATTTCATTTTCCGGGAAATTATAGCCTAATATATCCTTACGGTCTTTTTTTATATAGTAAGGCGCCACTATCAGCTGTCCGTTTTCGACTTTCGCATACATTTTAATTATCTCCTCATAATTCAATAAATAAATTATTTAATTAGGGGCTAACATATTTGATAAAGCACTCACCATAGAATCCTAAACCTCCTATTGTGTCAAACTGTATGCCCCCTGCACCTCCTGCGCCCGGAGCTGTCGCACTTCTGCCACTTTGACCTCCACCTCCGGCTTTTCCTCCTCCTGTCCCCGTAAGAGCTGAGTTTGCTCCCGCAGAATAATCTGCTCCAGTTACAACTCCATTATTTCCAGGTCGACCATTTAATATTGCATGTGGCATAGTATCAACTATATTAAACCAATCCTGCTCCAATATATCGATTAAACCACCAGCACCCGGTTGACCAGTACCATTACCGCCTCCCTGCCCAGAATTTAATGTCATCATATTTTCAATAACCGTATTACCACCGGCAATTGAGTTTTTCGTTGGCGCATTTCCTGCTGTTACTGTAATTATTTTTTTCTTTAATACCCGTACATAACCATCGAAAGCCGCTCCGCTACCTCCTCCACCACCTGTCGCAGAATAACCGCAGTTACCGCCTGAACCGCCCGCACCTTGACCTCTTATGTAATAAAGGCCTGGATATAAAATAATATTTACTGTCTCACCATTGGCAATATTGCAAACAACCTGTTCTCGATTATAAGGAAGAAGATTCCCCAGTGGATAGAGACTGCATCGAATAACCATCAAAAAGTCTCCCCTGCGTCTGATGCTTCCAAAAACATATAACTGATTTCTTTTCTCAATACTATCCAATGTGTTTTTCCTGACGAAAGATCAGGTACAGACTGATTAATCCACTGCAACCCATATTGCTCATTCGTTTGTAAAGATACCGTTTGCACACCATTGGGAAAAATGAAACGTACTTGAACCGTGTAATATGGTTTTGTAAAATTTAACGTTGATGTATCAAAAGTAATATTACTCTGACCATTAATAGCCAGTCTGATAATTTCATCATTATCATAGAGCTGAACAGTAACATCTCCCAAACAATCAATTACCCTCAGACCTTCATAAGCCAGAAGTTTTCTTCTTGATAATTCATCAATAAGCCCGGCAACCGCTGCCACGCTCTCCTCTGCCGCCGCGGAATACAAAACGACATAGGCTCTGTATGTTACATGATTTGGATTAACTTTTGCATCGTTCTGATACACATTCGAACTACGGGAAGCATCAAAACCAATTCCTATGTTCTTATAATTACCTTTACTTTCACCACCGGAATTAATAAAAGATTGGTAAAGAGCTCCGGAAGAAGTTTCTCCGGCCTGACTTGAAATTGTATTTCCTATATTGCCCGTAATATTTGGTAGACTTTCAGCATTAAATGAATTTGGTGCCATTCCAGATTTTATATAAACATTTTCAAGACGAGGAACTTTAAACGTTTCGCTGGAGGCATCAAAACCAAATACACCACAGGAACCATAGGCGCTAACCTGAGCGTCAAAATCTGTTATAGGAATACTATGAATATTATTATCTGCAAGCATTTGATAAACATCGGGAAACTGAACCTTTGTATAAAGACTTCCATCACACCAAACACCGCCATTTGGTACATCTGATCGCAATGTATATTTTACATCACCTATGTTACCAAAAGATGCATTTTCCATATATTGCTTCGCCTCTTCCGCGCTTGCTAAAGCACTGGCTGCCGATTGAACCGCACTCTTTTCACTTTCTGCAGCTATGCTGGCTGAACTAGCCGCAGCATTTTCCGAGCTTGCAGCTTCATTTGCTTTGTTTTCTGCTCTATCTGCTTGCGCTGTAATTTCTTCAATCGTATTATCTATATTAATTATTGAATTAGTTAGGGCATTAGCATTTTGATTCCAGACAAGCGCCTTTCCAGCAGAAGGTGCCGGTAAATTCATATCAATTCCCGTCAATCCGATTGGCGTTTTAGGCGAGCGATTACTTTCATTTGTTAGCTGTTGTGTAATGGCAGTAAGTTTATCCAAATTTTCTTCAACTCGATTAGCGGGAAAACCGCTGGATGTCCGATATGGCGTTTCCTGATTTGTGGGTACATCGCGTCCAATAACGATATAAACACCAGCTGTCGGAGCCGTTTTAAATACAATATTGCCACCATTATCATCAAATTCAATTGTATATAATTCAGGATCAACAATCGTTTGAACCCCGTCAATTTCCTGATAAACTGTAGCATAATCGCTATTTATCATATCATAATTAAAAGAAAAGCTGGTCGTAACACCGTTAGCCAGCTGACGTATCGGATTGTAGTTGTTTGCTAAAGTCATTGTCTGCTCCATAAAAAAAAGAGCAGGTTCTCAAAGGACCTACTCTCTCATTCTATTAAGATTTTAATGTACAAAAGACACTAATGTCAAGGTTATTTTAATAAATCAAGCCCCATTTCTGGGGCTTGCTCTAACTAACAAAAATCAATTGTCTTGATTAGAAAGTGTATCTGACACCTGCGGTCAAATCAACCATATTATCTAAGCCATCAACATCAGTATCAACATATCTGGCCATTACTCTTGCAGCAAAATGCTCATTAAAATTATACTGCGCACCTGCACCCAAGCGTACACCCAAACCATCATCATCTAAATTAAGGGCTTTGAGGCCAGCAACTTTATACTTAGCTTCAGCATCATATTGGCCAATACCAATTGCCCCTAAAAGCTCCAACTTATTTTCGCATCCCAGCGGAAGATAACCAATGAAATCTACACCGTAAGCTTTATAGTTTGTTTCTGTTTTTTCAAGAAAACCAACCGTTTTTTCGCCATCTTCAGACTGTTGGTAAAAAGCTTCAAGTCCAAAATTATTATTAATTTTCGCACCAGCAGAAACAGCGAAAGCATTCAAGTTATCTTCCAGATACCTGCTTACGTTCTCTCCTTCCAATTTGACATCTAAATCCATGTCTGAACGAACATAATCTAAACCAACATAAGGTTTGACATCCAATGCCTGAGCATTAAAAGCAAAAATTGAAGCTATGCTCGCTAAAAGTAAAGTCCTTTTCATATTAAACCCCTAGTATTAAATAAACATCTTCCATGTATCTCAAGTTGAGATACCCTTATACTAGACATAAAAAATATGAAGTCAATAGAAAATATATTTTTGGACTACTTTTACTAGCATATTTAATCTACCAGACGCCGGCGCGTTCTTTTCTTCTCTTTCAAATGGCCGCCACCAAACCACCAATAATATGGCCGGCCGACTAAAGGCACGTTTTTCCATGTATTCCAGTCTTTAACCTCCTTATTGCTCAGAATGTCAACAATCAGCTCGTCCATCATAACCGGAAAAAGCAGCTGCTTTTGCAAAGTCTTAAATAATCCTTCACGCTTAACACTCATGGCCTGATAACGGTTAATTGACCCGCCGATAAAAATATTATCCACCAACGAATCCGGCACGTTAACGGAACGGCCGAACAACAAATCTTTCAACACATCTGCCCCAGCATTAAACAGCATCAGGTAAACCGTCAGCCGAGTCATATCGACTACCGCCTTACGCGGATTAGATTTTGCCATTTCAAAACAAATCTTGCGATATTCGTTAAGTTGTTTGATAAAATAAGACTTCATCATGTAGAAGA
>CALWTV010000269.1 GCA_944384555.1 uncultured Clostridia bacterium
AATAAAACTTATATAATCCTTTTGATTTTCATCAAGTTTTGGGTATGGAATTACTCCAAAATCGCTGTCCATATCACGCATTTTACTCATAACTGTAAGGCTAATTCCATAAAACAGTGCACGTCCCTGCTTAAACATTCCGTTAAGTCCGTCATCACTCCATGGATTTGCGACACCTTGCTTAGATAAGGTTGTTTCCATCATCGTATCCTGAGATTTTACAATTGAAACTATTTTATCAATTGCCGCAGAAGCTTTGTCAAGGTCAATATCAAAATATGGCATATCTTCCGAATCTTTTTTGAAAAATCCCGCGCCAAATGAATAATACATCGCTTGATATGTTGCTCCCGTATCAGTAACAACTCCTACACGGTCATTAAATGTGAATTTTCCATCACCGTCAAGGTCGGAGCTGACTGACGCGCAAATTGATTGAAACTTATCCGCAGTAAAATTACCGCTTCGGGCTAACTCATATAGGTCTTCTATATTATAATCATGCGCTACATCTTTATTGAACATCATTATATATGTAGCTTCCTTGTCAAGCAGAGTCATATCTCCGATTGCGAAATAAAGTTTGTTTGCGATTGAGGACTGTTCATTTAAAACAGGATCCCACCACGGTTTTGACAAATCAATATATTGAAGCTGCGAAAAATCAATTAATTGACCGTTTACCGCACATGAAGCTGCAGAAGTAATGGACATCGGCACGCAGTCATATATATCTTCACTGGCGTTTATAGCATTTGTAAACATGGTCCACCAGTTAGCATCGCAAACTTCGGCAAATTTTATATTGAACCGCTCTGCAATTTTACTGTTTCTTTCATATACAGCATCATTTATTGGTTCAGCGGTAAGTTCTTCGGCATAAAATCCGAAATGTCCCCAATATCCGTTTCCGTCATTAGGACGTGTAAGAAAAGTAAACGTATGTCCTTCGTAATCAGCGGCAGGTACGTTGTCAGTCAGCGTTTCTGATTCCGACTGTGATACAGAATCAGATGAATTTACAGCTTCCGAGGATTTTTTATCAGTTTGATTATCCTGATTTGCTCCGGAATCGGAAGCAGGCGAACAACTGGGCAATAACATCAATGAAGCGAGCAATAACGCAATAAATTTAGTCGAATATGTCATGACAAAAGCCCTTTCTTTACTTTATTATTAAAATACAATTAAGTTATCAACTGTATTAATATAAATTATATCAAAAATAATATGTTTTTGCAAATGTTTTTTTGTAAGATATTATTGGACTTTTGTAAGATAATAAGTTTTATACTTCACAGTTTATTTAATTTTATGAAAGTTTTAAATTTCGAAAATCTTTGATTTTATGAAATGTTGAATAATTTGAATCATGATAATTATGTGCGTTATTAAATGCGGTACGACTCAAAAACAAAATATCATCTCCGCAAATCATAAAATCCACATACTGAAATGCGACTTCTTTAGGTGAAGAATCCCGAAAATCTATCACATGCTTTACAAGTGACCAATTTTTTAAGTCCGGCGAGCATATTAAAGACAGCAAATTACGTATAGTTTTCGGTTCATCAAGCGCATAGCTTACAAGCGAATAATATAGACCGCTGATTGAATCATATACTATGCTGAATTTTGAGGCAGTGGACGGAAAATCAAATATACCTTCAAAAGTCATCATCTGCTCCGGCTCATCGGGATTTATCTTTAAAAACAACGCTTTTTTATCCGCATATCTTAGTATATCATACAAAGTTCCGTCCGGCGCAGTTATAACGTTTCCTTCTATTCCTCCTGCAATACCGTCTATATGCTCCCCTCCTGATTCCGCATGAATCTGATGATTCCAAAATTCTGTACAGCTCCAGTTTGAAGCATCAAGCAAATCACAGTCAATCGGAGCGGATATTACTGCATCGGTCATGATTTTTTTTGCCCATGTTCCGTATTGTATATCAGTCCATATGCGCCCATTAAAAATTTCAATCCTCATCGGAGCGCGGTGAAGTCCACATTCTATACAAGATGAAGATCCTCGGAATAATACTGTCGGCATAGCCCAGTTTTGGCCGCCGTCATCGGAACGCCCGATAAGCAAATCACCGTATTCGTCCGATACCGCAAGCATATATAATTTTCCTTTATGCAAAAATAGTTTTCCCCAGAAGCAGGGGAAAAGTTCTGTGAGATAATGCCAACTGTCACCGTTATCATCAGAATAATATATAATTGTTAGATTTTGAGGCGAATTCGGCGCGAACAAATCCATTGACGCAAGCAATCTTCCGTTTTCAAGTCGTACAAGTGACGGTGAACAAAGATACCGCCCTGAAAAAGAGTATTCGGTATCATCGGGGTGAAGATAATTGACAACTTTTCCCGGGACATATCCGGTTCTGACAAGGCGTACAGATGAATTGGCATGAGAATTTTTTCTGCTCACAAAAACCTCATAATCAGTTAAATCATCTAAATTTTCAACGGATACGCTGCTTTCTAATCCCATATCAATTTCTTTAAAATTTTCTGTACCTCTAATTTTGTAATGCAGTATATGCTCGCTGTCTGCAAAACCGTTATCAATTATATCAACCGTAAATTTTCCGGTTCCTGGTTCAATACGGCATATATATGGCAAATTTCCGCGCTCAGTTTTATACATTTCACAATACGGTCGAAAATTCCAATGATTTATACCTTTCATGATTTTAGCTCCTTTTAAACAAAACTTAATTAAAATGGGAGGAAAAATATATTCCTCCCTATAAATTTTATCTTATTATTTTGCACTCACTTCAATTGACGCGGATATGAGATTATCCGACTGCGCAGTTAATACAAAATCGGAATCATGCTGTACAATAACAGAACATAATCCGCTAAAAAGACTGCGTTCCCATTCGCCCTCAGCACATATATCCTTTTCATGGCATGACGGGTCGCCATTTCCGACGCCTATTATTTTCGCTTCTGTTCCCGATACCGAGAATTTAATCAAATTTGACGCGCATGGTACAAAATTACCGTCTTTATCCTCAGAACTTACTGAAATCACTGTTACATTGTGGAATTTATCCTTGCAGGTACAGCTTTCAAGCCTGATTTTTTCAGCTTCTCCCGCTGTGTTGATAATAGTTGTAACTTCGTGACCGTTTCTTGTTCCAACCGCCTTTAAATTTCCGGCATGATACGGCACTTCAAAATCAACAAACATATTCTTTTCCATTGACTTTTTGCCCATGCTCTCTCCGTTTACATAAAGTTCTATTTCATCACAGTTGGAAAAACATTTGACACGCACAATCTCTCCGTCTGCCGCTTCTAAATTCCAATGCGGGAAAATATGAAGTACGTCTTCATCAGTCCACCAAGCTTTATAGTAATAATATATATCCTTCGGAAATCCGCACATATCCATTATTCCGAAATGAGAATTTATATTCGGCCATGAATACGGTGTAGGCTCTCCGCGGTAATCAAATCCCGTCCAAACAAAGCTTCCCGCAAGATATTCCCTCTCGTCAAAATTTTTCCACCATGCTTCCGGCGAACAGCCCCAGCCCGGGAATCTCTCTCCGTATGCGCTTACATATCCCTTTTCCGCGTCTTCCTTATAAATTCCGCGTGTTCCGACAGTGCTTGCTTCTTCTGAACCGATGAGTGGCTGATTCGGGTGTGCTTCATGGTATTTGTCCATTTCACCTATACCGCCGCCGTTATTCATATAATTCCAGCCTCTGACATCGACTGCGGCATTTGTACCGTAATACTGTCCACCGTTATTTCCGGCATAGCATACCGGACGTGAATCGTCAAGCGCATATATCCTTCGTTTTAATTCACACGCGATATTATAACCGATTTGATTTCCCTGAACCGAGCCTTCTTCATTGCCGACCGACCATAAAATTACGCACGGGTGATTGCGGTCACGCTTTACAAGCGTTTCAAGCTGTGATACCCCATAACTGCCTGTTGTCAAAAGGCGGTTTTCGTCCATGACCATAATGCCAAAACGGTCACACACATCAAGAAGTTCGGGAGTAGGTGGATTATGCGAACAGCGGTATGCGTTTACTCCCATTTCCTTCAAAAGCTTTATTCTATATTCGTTCAAAGCGTCTGGAACTGCGCTTCCCACTCCGGCATGGTCTTGATGACAGCACACTCCTTTTAACTTAGTCGGCTTTCCGTTTAAGAAAAATCCCTTTTCCGCGTCAAATAAAATACTGCGGATACCAGTGTTTATTTCAACACGGTCAAGCACTATATTATCAACAATTATTTCAGCAGTACACTTATAAAGAAACGGATTTTCCAAAGACCAAAGCAACGGATTTTTAATTATCATGGAAAAAGATACAGTATTTTCTCCATAACCTTTTATAAATGTATCAATTGTTCTATATGCTACTGCCTTTTCACCGTCACTAAGCGTCATTTTAAGGCTGTAATTTTTATCCTGCGCGAATTTGCTCACAACAGATACATTCACATCAACTACTGCGGTATCGTCATGCAGAACCGGCTTTACAAATATTCCGCCGTCATGAGAAATATATATAGGAGAAGTTTTAATCAGCCAAACGTGACGATATATTCCCGCTCCTTCATAAAACCAACCCTCTACATGTGAGGTATCAGCACGCAGAGTGATTAGATTTTCCCCTCCATAATTCAGCATTTCTGTTATGTCATAACCGAATTCAGAATACCCGCTTTCATTAAGTCCGGCATAAACTCCGTTTACCCATACCATGCTGCTGCGGAAAACTCCATCAAATTTCAAATAAAAACGAGTCCCAATCTCATCTTGCGATACAGTAAATCTTTTTCTGTACCATCCAACACAGTTTTCGGGATATTGTCTTGAGACTGGGCGGTATCCATGACT
>CALWTV010000270.1 GCA_944384555.1 uncultured Clostridia bacterium
CACTGCTTTATATACGCCGTCATCCCCTTCCTTTTGATATTACACGTGAAAATTTTAAAGAAAATCAACCTATTTTGCGTATTCTTAAAATAGGTTCCCCTATCGCACTTCAAGATTTACTTGTAAATATCTCATTCTTAATCATAACAAGTATCGTAAACACACTCGGACTTGTAGCATCTGCCGGCATCGGTGTTTCCGAAAAATTATTTATTTTTCTGGCAATTGTACCGATGGCGTTTATGTCTGCTCTTTCTGCATTTGTGGCACAGAATATGGGAGCCGGACTGCCACAGAGAGGTGTACGCTCACTTTGGATTGGTCAGGGTATTTCAATGATTTTCGGAATTGCGATATTTTTGCTTACATTTTTCGCAGGAAGTATACCGGCGTCACTGTTTGACAATGACCCAGAAGTTATCGCCGCAACCGCAGAATATCTGCACGGAAGTTCATTTGAATATTTGATGATTCCGCTGACTTTCTGTTTCCTCGGATATTTCAACGGGCTTGAACACACCACTTTTGTTATGTTGCAAGGATTAATTTCCGCATTCTTTGTACGTATCCCGATTTCATATTTTCTCAGCCGACTGCCTGACACAGGTATGTTTTTGATAAGTTTAGCCGTTCCGATTTCCGGACTTGTAAATCTGCTTCTGTGTTTCATTTACTTTTTATATTTGCGAAAAAAAGATAAAAACAAAATGATTGCTTAAAAAATTTATATTTAATTAATAAAAAAACTCCAAGAACAAATCCGATAAAGATTTGAAAATCAAGGAGTTTTTTATATTGCTAATTATTATTTAGTATAATCTTCGCAAGCTTTTATATATGCAAGCACATTTTCAAGCGGAACTTCCGGTTCAAGCAGATGTGTCGGGCATACATACAGACCGCCTTTCTCACCTGCAATATCAAGATTTTCAAATACAGCACGTCTTACTTCATCGGGAGTTCCAAACGGCATTACAGACTGTGTTCCGATTGTTCCATTAAAAGATAATTTGTCTCCGTACATCTCGTGAATTTCACGGAAATCCATGCATTCCGGCTGAACGGGGTTCAAAACATCAACACCTGCTTCTATAAGATATGGAATAAGTTCGGTTACATGACCG
Organism: uncultured Clostridia bacterium; assembly: GCA_944384555.1. Lineage (GTDB taxonomy): Bacteria > Bacillota > Clostridia > Oscillospirales > CAG-272 > CALWTV01. The sequence continues at coordinate 1,125 of CALWTV010000270.1, forward strand.
CATGAATGATAGAAAATAACTACGTCAGGATTTATGGCACGTGAGCTGTCGATAACCTTTTTAAGTCTGGGTTTGAGCCATGTATCATAAAGCTCTTCGCTCATCATTATGGTATGCTGCATACCGATATCGTCACCGAGGAAAATAACATCTGCTCCGGCTTCGGCAAAAGCTTGTGCGCGCATAACGGCTGATTCAGTTACACGGTCAAGCAGAACCGTTGCCATATCATCTTCCGATATCATATCGCACATTAGATTTTCCATTCCCCTCATATACCATGCAGTTTCCCAAATAGTACACTGCATACCGCCCATTACCGCAAGTCCTGCGTCATGCTGCTGTTTTGCCTGTTTTTTCATCTCAGGGAGCGCTGACAGATCGAAAACCGGCATCGGATATTCAAGAATTTGTTCAACGGAATCAAAGTCTGCCATTGGATTATGCATATATGTCATATGGAAAGCTGCTGCCGAACCGGGTTCATGTGCAACTCCCCAGCCGTCAATATATGTACCCTCTTTAAAGTTTTTATTCTTATAATATTTTTCCTTAAAAACTTCGGGAGGAGTACATGATGCGCCAATACCTCCGATACCACCAACTCCCCAGTAAATATCCATGGGGTGCTCTTTTATATATGCATTGTATTTTTCCGCAAGAGACGGGCACATTGAAAATGATACTGGCATTCTTTCATATCCTGTACGCCTTGCAATAGATAAAAAGTTTTCGCGGTCTGTCATTTTAATTTCTCCTTGATTTTTGCAATTCCAAAATGTATTGTTGTAATTTATATTTAATTTTCAGAATCTTATAAAATCTTTTGTTTGTATTTGATTTTTAAAGGTTCCCAAAATTTTAAGCTGATTTAATTGAAAAATTTCTATAATATATTATTTGGTGTAATCTTCACACGCTTTAATATAGGCGATTACATTTTCAACAGGTACTTCCGGTTCGAGAAGATGAGTCGGAGCAACAAAAAGCCCTCCTTTTTCTCCTGCGATATCAAGATTTTTAAATACAGTACGTCTTACCTCATCAGGAGTGCCAAACGGCATTACGGACTGTGTTCCGATTGTTCCATTAAAAGAAAGTCTGTCACCGTACATCTCATGAAGTTCACCGAAATCCATACATTCCGGCTGAACGGGATTTAAAATATCTATTCCCGCTTCAATAAAATATGGAATAAGTTCATTTACATGCCCGCAGGAATGATATATCATGATTATATCCGGCTTTATGGCTTTTGCGCCGTCGATAACTCGCTTGAGTCTAGGCTTGAGCCATGTATCGTAAAGTTCCTCGCTCATCATGATCGAGTGCTGCATACCTACATCATCACCGAAATATATTGCGTCTACACCTGCATATGCAAAAGCCTCCGCACACATAAGCGCACGGTCAGTCACGCAATCAAGCAAAACTGTTGCCATCTCGCTGTCTTCCATCATATCGCACATGAGATTCTCCATTCCTCTCATGTACCATGCCGCTTCCCACATTGAACAAGGCAAATCTCCGATAACCGCAGTATCTTTTGAATGATATTCCTCAACCTGACGCTTGATTTGCGGAAGTGCGGACATATTGAAAACCGGCATCGGATATTCAAGAATTTGCTCCACAGAGTCAAAATCGGCCATCGGATTATGCATATATGTCATATGAAAAGCCGCCGCAGACCCCGGTTCGTGAGCCACTCCCCACCCATCAATATATGTACCTTTTTTAAATGTTTTATTTTTGTAATATTTCTCTATAAAAACTTCGGGAGCGGTACAATCAGCCCCTATACCGCCGACTCTGCCTACACCAAAATAAATATCCATCGGGTTATCTTTCAAATAAGCGTTGAATTTTTCGGACAAAGACGGGCACATTGAAAATGATACTGGCATTCTTTCATATCCGGTGCGTCTTGCAATAGATAAAAAATTCTCACGGTCTGTCATGGCAACTTTCTCCTGAAATATATTAAACTATGTTTAATTATTATATCAATCAGAAATAAAACTTTCAAGTGTTTTTTCCATTGCTTTATTTACCATTTTTTCACGTTTTGCAATATTTGAAGTGAAACTTTCAGCATCTTTTATAGAAGTCAGCATATCGTTCAGCGTACCCCAGTTATACACTTGAGCAGGGTCAACGGTACGATGGTCAAAAATATATTCGAGCATTTCTTTTGATTCTTCATCACGCATAGTTTTATTTGTAACCGTAACATCATAGTAAGCCGGAAGAGTTGTTGAAGTAGACTCAAAGCAAAGTGCCTCAATTATCGCAGATGTACGAATGGGGTCAGAGGCAGTTATCGGCACACAAACTGAGTCAGTTAAGCCTGTTGAAATAAAACTTATATAA
>CALWTV010000271.1 GCA_944384555.1 uncultured Clostridia bacterium
CTGACCGGGGGTACAGTGAAGTGATGTGCATCTGCCGTCAAGTAATCCTAATTCGTCCATTTGTGTCATCTGCGCGCTCATTCCGTCTGCGAAACGTTTCATAATCTTATGCAGATATTCGGGACGCTCATACATATCTATAAGCACCGGTTCTACACCGCGCAAACTTGAAATTCTATCCCAAGGCGACCAGTAGAAACAATGTCCTCTCAGCTCAACCGGCATAATATCTCCAATAATATCATTTACATATTCCATATTGTGCTTATCATTTTCGGGATATGCAGTAATAACCGGAATTTTTATATTGTCCGCCGCACTTTCATCTTCAAGCACATCAACATATGAATGTGATACGATTCCGTTGCGCTTATCTGTCGCGATTATGGTCTCCTCAACATTCATTCCGTCTCCGGTTGAAGAAAATGATTTTCCCACAACCCATACCGGCTCTATAAAATTATCGCATTTGAAATATTTTTCACGAAACAAAGCTATACGCAAACCGTATTCCATTCCGCGAAGACCACCGTCCTCGCAGACACAATCAAGCTCTCCGTCAAAATTCATCTCATGCCACGGAATTTCATCGATTAAAACAGGCGGACGTACAATTTTCAAATCATTCGTATCAAGAAAACGCTGTCTCATTTTCTGATGTTTTTCTGACATTGCGATTTCCATATATTTTTTTGTAAGCTCACGCACAACTTCCCTGTCTTTTGTATTCATAATACCTTACCTCACCGCTATAATAATCAAAATATGACCTTCTTTTAATAATATGACAATATTATATAACATTAAAAATCATACCGTTAATTAAAACCGCACCGCATTTTTCATCAAGTCAATATTTTCAAGGGATATAATGAGATTTATTCCACATGATATAAACTTTTATACCAAATTCAATATATTAACCTATTATTTTAATTGAATCTGAAGTTGTCAAGAATTTTTGCGATTTCTTCCAAATGGGAATCAAACATTTCAGGCACAGAAGTATAAGTAAAAAGATAAATCATTCCGTGTTCCACGGTACCAGCCTGCATAATTTTATAGTTTGTCTGCCCCAAAGAAGCGGTATATGTATATTTTTTAGCTGCGACTCCGCCGAATGTTCCGTTTTCTTCTGTTTCAAGTGAATAATTATCAAATACTAAATCAAATTCCTCTTTATAACTTGCCCACCAATCGTCAATGGAAACAAGGTTTTCGTCTATATTAAAAGCCATCACGGAAACTGAGGAAGGGTCGGAAAGTGAAACATACGCGCTTACTGCTCCGGCACTCATATCGGTAATCCATTCATTAGGGACAAACATCTGATAATCCGCTTCCGGATTAGACGCGAGTTTCATTCCCTGCGGAGTATCTCCCTTATCAGCGCAAGAAACTAAAGACACTGAAACAATAACTGCCAATATTGCAAGCAAAGCGTTTTTTATAAATTTACTCATTACAATTTCCTCATTCTATCATTTAATCCATATAAAATATGAGTTGATTATATCACATATTATTGTGAAATGCAATAATTATATATATCATAATCATATCCGAGATATTTTTTATAAATATTATGAATTTTATTTACATTTTGAATGATTGATGATAAAATAAATAAAATTGAACTTTTATAAATTTGTACTCTGCGGAGAACAAGATTAATCTTTCTAAAAAATAATTAATTAAATTTTGAGGTGCAGCCAATATGAATAACAGACATCTTCACGAAATATTTTACCGTTTTCCAAAAGAATTTCCTCTTCCGTTTGTACTTGACGGAGCTACCGGAACATATCTTATGAAACTCGGTATGCCTAAAGGGGTATGTACCGAAACTTTTGTATTGTCTCACCCCGAATTAATAGGCATAATACAAGACAAGTACCGTGATAACGGTTCCGACGCGGTATATGCTCCAACATTCGGAGCGAATAAAAATGTAATGGGCCGTCATGGAATTGAAATGTCGGTTGATGAAATAAACAGTTTGCTTGTGGAGATTTCCATGCTTGCGAATGAGAAAAAACCGATTTTAATTGCCGGTGATATGTCCCCTACGGGCTGTCTTATTGAACCGTTTGGTGAAACTCCTTTCGAGGAAGTAGTAGATATATACCGCGAACAGGCTCAGGCTCTATCAAATGCCGGCGTTGACTTTTTCATTATTGAGACAAGTATAAATTTATGTGAGGTAAGAGCCGCAGTCACCGCTATCCGTGAGGTCAGCGAACGTCCGATATTTGTAACTCTGACCGTAGCCGAAAATGGAAAAACCATGTCGGGTGATACACTGCTTGCCGCGCTTGTAACATTAGCCGATTTAGGAATCAACGCTTTCGGAACCAACTGCTCAACAGGTCCGGATAAAATGCTTGAATCGCTCAAGCCAATAGTACCATATGCCGCCGCTTTTGGAATTCCGCTGATAGCAAAGCCCAATGCCGGAATGCCGGTTGAAATGCCGGACGGAACTACTCATTTCCCGCTTGAAGCAGATGAATTCGGCAAATACGCAATGACATTCCTTGAAAGCGGAATATTTGTGCTTGGCGGCTGCTGCGGAACAGATGAATGTCATATTGCAGAAGTAAGACATGCCGCTGATGAATTTGTACTTGATGAAAATCCATCATGGCTCGAAAATCTGCCTGACGTTTCCTCACTTGTATCAACAAATCGCATAGTTGAAACCGTATGTACTGATGGTGCGGTCTATATAGATGCAGATGATGAGTTCGCAGACAGCATGGCGGAGAGAGAAGATGAAGGCGATGAAGTGCTTTTCGTAAATGTACCGGAAGGCGGTGCGGAGATAATAAAAGAAAATCTCGCATTTATAAATTTACCGCTTGTTCTGCGCGGAAATCCTGACGAAATTCAAGAAATCACACGTATTTTCAATGGAAGAATTATAATAGGTGAATAATAACGCTCGTTATAATTTTTAATAAATAAGCTAACATTAAAATTAGTTAATTGATTATTTATTATGAAACAAACCTCCAAAACTGATAAATAATAATATCAGCTGAGGAGGTTTTTCTATGCGCTAAAATATATTATTGAATATTCAATCATTTTTCCTTTAAATCAGACCTATATATGAATCCGGATTTAAAATCATCGGGAAAGGAGATGATTCGGCTATTGAACGAAAGCTCAAATGAAATGATTTTCAGCGGCTCAATGCATGAATTTGAGCAGCTTATCAACGATAACAAGTTACTCTTGTATAGTATTGTATACAGTATCGCCGGCAATCTTGAAGCTGACGATATCGTACAAGAAGCGTTTATCTATGCATACTATCACTACGGTTCGCTTAAAAATAAAACCAATTTATCCTCATGGCTGTGTGCTATTGCAAGAAATAAAGCATACGACAGCATAAAAAGAACACAGCGTTTTGTTTCTATGGACTATTTGGGCGGCGCTGTTTCTTCCGTAACTCCGGAAAACATTATTCTGCGGCGCGATGAAAAAGAACGTATTATGCGTGAAGTATATGCGCTCTCGGAAAAATACCGCGAAACTGTAATGCTTTACTATTTCGCTGAAAAAAGTGTTCGTGAAATCTCCGAAATCCTGTCCATTCCCGAGGGAACAGTAAAATTCCGTCTAGCGGACGCAAGGAAAAAGCTTAGAAAGGAGCTGTTTGAAATGTTTGAAGAAGAGAAAAAGACAGTTGAAAATAAAGATATATTCTCAAAAATCAAAGAGACAACCGAAAAAGCTCGCAAAGCAATAAAAGAAAATG
>CALWTV010000272.1 GCA_944384555.1 uncultured Clostridia bacterium
TCCTCCGAGTCACAGGGTGTACGTCGCAATTTTATTAAATCCTCAAAACGTTGGAGTTTATTTTCGGAAAGTGTAATTCTTTTTTTACAAAGGCTAATTTCACGGCATAGACTGCGGTATCGTCCGAGTTCTCTCATTGATGGCATATATTCATTTATCTCGGTTTCATTCATTTATAAATCTCTCCTTTAACTAACAAATTGATACTACTGCATCGGTATATTCTTCGAGCAAATCAATTACACTGTCAGCTCCGAGAGTTTCAATTATTTCCTCGCGTGATAAATTTTCCACACAGTCGGTGCATAAAATACGGTTTTCACAATAACGGTTAGAGTTTATTTTAACGAAAATATCACCTCGGTGAATCGGCATACCGCATTCGTCACAAAAATATATTGCATTTTCTTCTGTTTTATTCGGGCAGCCGTCAATACAAATAATTTCTCTGTCGCAAATATCGCACACTTTATTTTACCTCCGTTCTAGTTTATTTTTATTATACAAAACAAATGTTCTTATATATTTTTTCATCGGTAAATATAGTATAATTATTCTATCTCTAATTGATTATTTGGGGCAGAAAAATAATCAATTATTTATACATATCTTCCGATGATATTATAATATTACCATACAAGCAGAGATTTGTCAATATAAAAAGAACATATTTTCGGAACGTAATGTTAAAAAATTAGTAGAAAAAGTGAGGAATGAGGGGATTAATAAAAAACGCTTGAAAAAAATATGTGCTTGTGGTAGAATAATAAGTAAAAATTATGAAATTACGGAGATGAACAAAATGGAATATAATTATTCAGATAAAATGAAATCACTCAAACCCTCTGCGATAAGAGAAATTTTTAAGAGCCTTACTGACCCGAGTATAATCTCGTTTGCCGCTGGAAATCCGTCCCCACTTTCTTTTCCGGCTGATGAACTTGCTGAAATTTCAGCGGATATTTTTAAAAATGATTCTACTACTGCGCTTCAGTATAGCATTACCGAGGGATATCCGCCTTTCCGTGCCGCGATTGCTGAACGCTTGAAAAAGAAATTCGGCATAGGCAGAGATTTTGATACCACTATCGTTACAAGCGGCGGTCAGCAGGGAATAGAACTTGCGTGCAAAGCTCTCTGTAATGAAGGAGATGCGGTAATATGCTGCAATCCGAGCTTTATCGGTGCACTCAATTCATTCCGTTCAAATGGCGCAAATACTATTGGCGTTGACCTCGATGATGACGGTATAAATGTAGAAAAACTCGAAAAAGCAATACAGGATAATCCTAACGCAAAAATGCTCTACCTTATTCCGACTTTCCAGAACCCGACCGGTATTACCATGTCAGTTGAAAAGCGTAAGGCAGTATACGAAATTGTAAAGAAATACTCTATCCCTATGATTGAAGATAATCCATACGGTGAACTTCGTTTTGCTGGTACTGATGTTCCCACAATCAAAAGTATGGATACCGAGGGACTCGTTATTTACTGTTCGTCTTTCTCGAAAATTCTCTCTGCCGGAATGCGTATCGGCTATATATGCGCTCCTGACGCAATTGTTCAGAAAATGGTTGTTGCAAAACAGAGCGAGGACGTACATACCAATATTTTCTTCCAGATGCTCTGTTACCGCTATATGACTGAACGAGATATGGATTCTCATATTGCCGATATACGTAAGCTTTACGGTGCGAAATGCGCGCTTATGCTTGAGGGACTTGAAAAAAATCTCCCGTCAGAATTAAAGTTTACACGCCCTGAAGGCGGTCTGTTCATTTGGGTAACTTTGCCTGATGAAATTGATATGATGACATATGTTCGCAAACTTATCGAAAAGAAACTCGCGGTAGTTCCTGGAACTGCATTTAACTGTGACCCTGACGCACCCTCTCATTCCGTTAGAATCAATTATTCTATGCCAAGTGATGAACAAATTACACGTGGTACAGAAATTATGGGAGAAGTCGCTCGTGAAATGCTGAGTGAGAATAAATAATTTCCATATAAATATTTGAAAGGAATATTACCTATATGTTTAATGATAAAAAGGTGGTTTTTTCTGGAGTACAGCCTTCGGGAAATCTCACTATTGGAAACTATCTTGGCGCAATTCGTAATTTCAGCGCGTTTTCAGAGGAATATCATTGTTATTACTGCGTTGTGGACGAGCACGCGATAACGGTTCGTCAGGTGCCGGCAGATTTGCGCCGCCGTACTTATGAAACGCTTGCGCTTTATATTGCCTGTGGACTTGACCCCGAAAAAAATACACTGTTTGTACAGAGCCATGTGCCTGCTCACGCGGAACTCGGCTGGATTCTTGACTGCTATACCATGTTTGGAGAACTTTCAAGAATGACACAATTTAAGGATAAAAGTGCAAAAAATGCCGATAATATAAATGCAGGACTTTTTACCTATCCGGCATTGATGGCTGCTGATATATTATTGTATCAGACAGAACTCGTTCCGGTCGGAGTTGACCAAAAGCAGCATCTTGAAATTGCGCGGGACATCGCTGAGAGGTTTAACGGTATATACGGCGAAACTTTTGTAGTGCCTGAACCTTATATTCCTCCGACAACCGGCGGCGCAAAAATTATGTCTTTGGCTGAACCTACCAAGAAAATGAGCAAATCTGATGAAAATGAAAATGCGGTTGTACGTATTCTTGATTCGCGAGATACAATTATTCGCAAATTCAAGCGTGCCGTGACTGACAGCGGAAGTGAAATCAGATGTGGAGAGGGAAAAGAGGGAATAACTAATTTAATCGGAATTTATTCCTGCTTCACCGGCAAAACAACTGAGGAAATCGAGCGTGAGTTTGACGGAAAAGGATATGGTGATTTTAAACTCGCAGTAGGCGAAACATGTGCTGACGCACTAACTCCCGTAAGAGAGGAATTTGACCGGCTTATCGCGGATAAGGCTTATCTTGAATCGGTAATGGTTCAGGGAGCTGAGGCGGCTTATAAATCCGCACGTAAAACAATGTCAAAAGTCAGACGCAAAATCGGATTTATCGAACTAAAAAAATAATTGTATAAAAATTTGTGAGGGGCGGCAACCTATATAATAAAAATGTATCGTGTTGCCGCAAAAAGATAAATGGAATATGCACAGTTCATTTATG
>CALWTV010000273.1 GCA_944384555.1 uncultured Clostridia bacterium
AATTGAGAACTGCGTCATCATTCCAGAAAGGTTCGCCGGAAACGGTTTCAGCCCAAAACTCAAGCCACTCATATGCTACGGTTTCATCGGTTGTAGGGCGAATCATGGGAGTAAAGCTGTCTGCGCGTTTAGTTTTTGTATCTCCCGTATCTCCGCCGAGGTAAAATGCGGGATTAAATGGATTTAAAGTGGAATCTGTTTCGCATACAACAGCAAAATAAAGTCCTTTTTCGTCCCATAACCAATATGTGTCCCAGCGGTTGCGGTGAACTTCGGGAATATCTTCATATGACATTACAGGCTCAGGGTATGCGTTACCCCAAGTAGTGGAATCCCAAAAACCGTAATTTTCCGCAGCATCTTCGCTTGTAAGGTCGATACCGCTTTTTAGTGCGCCGTACCATTCGCCTTCGAGGTCTGGGATACCGTCGATTACGATTTTAGGATTTTTTGTATTTACTTTAGGCACTTCAAATTCTAATTGGTCATAAGCTCCGGGGCCAGTGTATTCAGCGGATACGCCCACTGATAATGCTGTTGAAAGAATAAGAGCTGCGGTTAGAGCAATTACATATTTTTTCATTGCCCTTCCTCCTTAAAATAAATCATATTTGCACGCAACTAAAAATTTTTGTTTATTATTAATAATAATTTATAATATAACATTAGAAATGATATTATTCCATATGAAAATATCTAATTTAAATAACATAATACAGGATTAATATGAATAAAACATTTCTGTTTTTTTAATATTTGTTAAATAAAATTTCAGAGGAAATCCTCGACTATATCTTTGAGTGAACAAGGTGTTACCATTCCGTTTATAATCATATCAAAAAGCGAACGAGCTTTTTCGGAGTTATGGGTAACGTCCGTTACCAGTTCTTCATACGAATCTCCGTCAGAGGAGAGCCTTGCAAAGACGGAATACATTTTTGAGGTTCTGACTGTGCCGTCGGCATAAACCGAGCAGCAGTCTGTAGCTATTAACTTGTGAGTTAGAATAGAGCCGTCTGTCATCCGACGCATGGAAACTTTAATTTTGGTATCAGATGGGATAATACTGTATTCGCATGTAGTGCTTAATTGGTTCACGGTATAAGTCCTCCGTATAAATTTTTTCAATGCCTTATCATTATATCATGCGGTAATATATTGTAAACATTAACTGAGAGATATTAAAAACGTTATTAAATATCGATTTGAGGCGGGTGATTTATTTTTGGAATAAAAATGGGCATTTAAATACATGATGTGTAAAAAATATCGTCGAATAATGTCGTATGTATTTTTTGTGAATGTTAAATGAATAATTATTCATTATAGTTTATTATTGAATTGCGATATTGTATCAACATAATATTTTGTTTTTCGATAAAAAAATACATATAAAATATTTATTTATCGACACGATTAAGGTAATTATTCTAAAGTGGCGTAATTTGTATAATTATAATGGTATATGATACCTGTTGCCGTAAAAGCGATAATAGTGTATAATAATATCATATATCCGTGAAAGGGCTTTACATAAATTCATGAAGAAAATATCATACAAATTGGCAGTATCGTTATTTATGTACGGGACGATGAGTGCCACGTTAATTCATTCACTTTTGGTTTTGCACGCGGCGGCGGGGCTTATTCCGCTTGAATATGAATTTATTCCATCTGCAATAGAGCATAGTACTATGAGCTTACTGCTTTCACTTGCGGGAAGCTTTATTCTTAATGTATTTGAACACACGTGTAAAATATCAAATTGATGTTTTCAAACAAATAATAACCTTAATAGTATACTGTAAGATGTTTTGGGAATGCTTTTAAAAATCCGAAAAATTCTGAATATTTATCCTCCGATATGATAACAATACTATAAAATATATCATATTCGGAGGGATTTTTATGCTTCGAGGCTGTCAGAAAAAAATCATATATGTGAAAAATACAAAAAGTCCGTTTTTCGAGGAAGCATATTTCATTTTAAAAAATAATGCCTCGGTTATCGGAGCAAGCGATTCCGATATGCTTGTAGAAGCTGCCAGAATAGTTGATGAAAACTTGCTTGGAATATACTGTTCAAATGCCGATTCGCAGAGCAAGGAAAAGCGCGCTCGAAAAAAATTTTTATCTGATTCTCCTTATGCATCTACGATGATTTTTTTAGCCGGAGTTGCAGCGTCAGGATTGGTATGTGCCGCGGCGATGCTGCTTTCATATACGTTCTGATGTTGTAGACTATCGGAATTTTTTCGATATATATATTATTTTCTCTTTGTTTTCCGTATATTTATTATTTTTGTATTTACAAAATATTAATAATTATATATTGACCAAATTCTTTTTTATGAGTTATAATTATAATACGATTATTATGTTCGTATTTTTACTCTGAAAAATTTTTTGCATTAATGTATTATTGATTATACCGGTAGGGAAGCCGCTTTCACGGGTCGTTTTTGCGTGAGCGGCACCGGATAAACTTTAAGATACAATTGGGTTTGCTGTACTGACTGCCGTACGACGCATGTTTGAAAAAAATATGCCGTAAGGGTGTTTTTTCTGCGCCTTTTTGTAATACATACTTTTTTGAACTCTTTTAAGAAAATTTTTTGCAAAGATAAAAAATGTAAGTTTTTCAAAAAATTAATCTATATTTTCATAAAGATTCAAAAATAAATTTTTTCAGAAAAATTGTTTCATTTAATCAAAAAATTTAAAAGACATCTTACAAATAAACAGAAAAAACATTGAAAGGAATATTTATGGCAAAAAGAAATAATTTGAATAATGCAAAGCTCCGTGTATTTATGCTCGGCGGACTTAGCGAAATCGGAAAAAATCTCGGCGTTATCGAATATGAAAATGATATAATCATTATCGACTGCGGACTTGGCTTTCCTGATGAAGATATGCTCGGCGTTGACCTCGTAATTCCCGATATCTCCTATCTTGAAAAAAATGCAGATAAAATCCGCGGTATTCTGCTTACCCATGGACATGAGGACCATATAGGCGCTATACCTTATGTGCTCCGCTCAATTAATCCGCCTATTTATGGAACACGTCTGACACTCGGTATTCTCGAAAATAAACTTCAGGAACACGGTCTGCTCAAAACCGCACGGCTCAATACGGTAGAAGCTGGCGAAACTATATCACTCGGCGTTTTTGATGCCGAATTCATTCGTGTAAATCATTCAATTGCTGACGCCTGTGCAATTGCAATAAAAACCCCACTCGGAACAATCATTCACAGCGGCGACTTCAAACTCGATATATCCCCAATTGACGGCGAAATGATGGATATAACACGTCTTGGCGAGCTTGGAAATGAAGGTGTTCTGCTGTTGATGTGCGAATCCACTAATGTAGAACGTCCCGGATTTACCCCCTCGGAAAAAAAGGTTGGATTTTCATTTGACCGAATATTTACCGGAAATGACGATAAACGAATAATAATAGCTACATTTTCATCAAATATTCACCGTGTTCAGCAGATTATAAACGCAAGCGCAGACCACGGCAGGAAAGTCGCAGTCACTGGACGCAGTATGCTGAATGTAGTGGGAGCAGCGGTAAGGCTTGGATATATGAACGTACCGAGCGGAGTTCTTATCGATATCAATGATATAAAGCGTTATCCGCCCGAACAGATAACGATTATAACTACGGGAAGTCAGGGCGAGCCGATGTCCGCACTTTACCGCATGGCATTTGATGACCATGATAAAGTCGAGCTTTCAGAAAAAGACCTCGTTGTAATTTCCGCAACCGCAATTCCCGGAAACGAAAAACTTGTAGGCAAAATAATAAATGAGATGTACCGCAGAGGAGTAAACGTTTATCATGACCCGGTAACGGAAGTTCATGTTTCCGGACATGCTTGTCAGGAAGAATTGAAACTTATGCACGCGCTCACAAAGCCGAAATACTTCATGCCGATTCACGGTGAATACCGTCATTTAATGCAGCACCGCGATTTGGCGAAGTTCATGGGAATGGACTCTGACCGCATTTTTGTTTCGGAAATCGGACGTGTACTTGAAATTGACTCCGAGAGCGCGCGTCTTAACGGAACGGTTCCTTCGGGACGTGTGCTGGTTGACGGATACGGTGTAGGTGATGTTGGAAATATCGTACTGCGTGACCGCCGCCACCTCGCACAAGATGGACTTATGGTTGTTGTCGCTACGGTTGATTCCGATGAACGCACAATTATCTCCGGTCCTGATATTATTTCACGTGGATTTGTGTATGTGCGTGAGTCAGAGGCATTGATGGAGGAAATGCGTAATATCGCACGTGATTCGCTCTCGGATTGCCTTGAAAGCGATGTTACCGAATGGACTCAGCTTAAAACAAACGTAAAAGACACACTTTCCAAATATATTTACTCAAAAACCAAACGCAAACCGATGATTCTGCCCGTGATTATGAATGTGTAAAAACAAAAGAGAATGAGTTCGGCGGATATAGCCGCAAATATAAATTCCTAAATTTGGCTGTAAAAACCGCCGGACTTATAATAATATATGCATTTAAAATTTGTAACTGAACGATATCAAATTAAAAGTTTTTTATAATCTAATTTATAAAATAATATTGGAGGCTCGCATATGGCTTTTCAGTTATCAAAATGGATTTGGAATAATGACTGTACCTGCCCCAGCTCCTACGTCGATTTTTCCGACAGTTTTACAGCTCCGGCAGATATTATATCGGGAAAAAATATTTTCCGTATCTCCTGCGACAGCGATTACGCACTTTTTATAAACGAAAAATTTGTCGCCTGCGGTCAATACTCCGATTATGAGGATTTAAAGTATTACGATGAACTTGATGTAGGTGAATTTGTTGCGGAAGGCGAAAACCGTATCTTTATTACCGTATATTATAAGGGCACATCAACATCTACATACAGAAAAGGCAAACCGGGACTTATTTTTGAGTTTTTACATAATGATGAAATTATATTAGCATCATCTGAAAAAACAACTGCCGTTAAAAATCCTGCATATGAAAGCGGAGCTGATATTGAAATGGTATCAGGTCAGCTAGGATACAGCTTCCGCTATGACAGCCGTATAAAACCGGCAACGCTCAATATCAGATACGCAGATGTACTCTCGGATTTGCCGGACGGTGATAAAACTCACTCTATAAGCCCAAGACCGATTAAAAAACTCGATATGCTGCCGCCAAAGACAGCGAAAATTCATGCATACGGCTCATTTTCCGGCGCTGATAAATCCGGACCGATGGGTGCGAGAATGATGTCTGCCGCGCTTTCGTTTGAGCGTTCCAATGT
>CALWTV010000274.1 GCA_944384555.1 uncultured Clostridia bacterium
CATTTCATTTGAGCAAGAGAATTCCGTAACTTTCTTTACATTATTATGGAATGTAAGAATATCGATATTCTCAGCGGTAACTTCAAACGGGCAGCCGCTGATTTCAACATATCTGAAACCTTTGTAACTGAATTTAGGAGTAAATGACTCAACGCCCTCTCCCTTGAAAATATACGTATCAACCTGACACTGAACGCCGCCGAAAAGTCCCGTATCAAGCATAACCTTATTATTTTCATCTATTTTTTCGGTATATGCGATACGAATTTTAGTTCCCGCAGGTGCGCTCGCAGTAAATCTGATACAGCCGGCAGTTACAAACGGAGTTTCTACCATATATGTGTCATCAGAAATTTTTACTATTGCTTTCGGCTTATCAACAGAGGTAATCTCAATCATATCACTGTTATATGCCTTAAGTTTTCCTTTGGGCGCAGGTTCAATTACTACAGGTCGAGTTTCACAGTCATCGCTGATTTCTCTGCGCGCATCATAATCCTCACCGAAATATATGCTGTTTGCGGTAAGCGGACCGTCTGTATTTACTCCCCAGCTCTCATCGGTAACAATTGTTTCCACGGTGGAATCCTCAAATGTTATTCTGATTTGAGCGTACAGTTTTAATTTATCGCGCCAAGGAGCAGTTTCCCAGTTCCATGCAGTTGGTTTTGCTTCGTTGTAAAAACCGTTTCCGAGTTCGATTCTGACAACATTTTTATCTTCAAGGAAATCGGTTATATCAAATACATTATAGTATACCGATTCTTCATAGTCGGTCTGAGCAGGGTTAAGCAAAGTTTCGGTTACATTTCTGCCGTTGATTTTAGCCTCGTAATGACCAAGACCGCTTATATAAATACGCGCAGATTCAACTTTTTTTGAAAGCTCGAATTTTTTAAAAAATACGGGAGATGTTTCAGTATCAGCGCCACAGCTTATCCATTTTGCGCAAAAATCCTTTTCATCAATTATTCCGGTTTCAAAATAAGATTCTCCGCAAACAGATAAATCTTTATATGAAGCGCTTACTTCAACACGATATTTTGTGAATGATTTCAGTGCTTTTCCGGCATATTTTATTCCGATAAAATCGTTTGAAACCACCTTATCAGATTCCCAGAAAATATCTCCAGTTTTAAAATCGGAAACTTTGATTTGATATGTAATTTCTCCGTTAATTCCGTCATTTTCAAAATCAGATACAACAAATCCGAACACCGGCGAAATGTTATCAATTCCAAGAGGAGTTATTATATTGTCAACAGATATATTTTTTATTTTCATATAAATAAACTCTCCTAAACTGCAATTATTTTATAATATGATTTTGATTATATCACAAATATTAAATTAAATAAATACGGTATTGTTATCAAAATTTAATAGAGTAAACAAATCCGCATAAAATTTAATGCACATGGTTGTTTCTGTAATTCTTAGGCGTCATTCCGGTATAATTTTTAAACAAATTATAAAAAAGTAGATACGTCTCGGAAACCACACATTTCTATAATTTGTTCATTGGTAAAATCAGTTTCGCGAAGCAGACGGCATGATTCATTTAATCTTAAAGTACGCATATAATCCGAAAAATACTCTCCCATAGTACTTTTAAATAATCTGCTTAGATATGACTTACTTGTATAGAGTGATTTCGCAATACTTTCAATACTGAGCGAATTATCAGAATAATGTTCATTTATATACTCCATCATATTTTCAATTATATTTTTATTTGAAAAATGATAAGTTATATTATTGCTTGCGTTATGTTCCAAAAAACGCATGAGCTGTATTAGCAATACATTTATTTGGGCATTCATCATTGTGAGAAAGCCTTTGTCTTTGTTTTCGGTTTCATATTTTATTTGATTATATATGTTCTCATAAAATTCACGCTGTTCATAATTCAACGAAGTTTTTATAGCGGCATTGTCACATGAAAACACATCTGACATAAACTGTCTGTATATATCAATTATATCGTGATTATCGTAATCTTCATTATAAATAAATTCTGGCACAAAAAGCAAATTTTTAACAGCCATATGTGGCTTTTCCTGTTCATGCGTGATAAAAAAGCAATGCGGAACATTTTGGTCTATAATAAAAACATCGCCTTTTTTGCATTCCTGTACTTCGTCACGAAGCTGATGAAAGCCCTCCCCCTCATACACATACGAAATTTCGATATACTCATGAGCGTGGAAAGTCACACCTTCAAAAAAATCAACATTATTAAAATTCAAAAATACCGGCATATCGGATAAATATTCATCTTTTATGTACAACACCGGATTTTCGTACTTATACATACCTCGATACCCCCTAATTCGTTGAACATTTTAATTTTACCACACAAAATAAAAAAACAAAATGGACATTTGATAAATTCAATGAAATAATTCGTACCGGTACTGTGGATTTGAACGGTGACAGCAAAATGGATAAAAATGACTCATACGGTTACATAAGCAGCTGTTCTCAGAATTTCCTCTGGGCAGGCGGCGGTCATATAACTGCTAAAGATGAAAATAACCGTCCTTATGTGGATTTCATGAACGAAAAAATGCTTTCAATTTTTGACAAAGCATATGAAATTACCAATAACGAATTTACTCATTCAGAAAATGAATGGTTCAATGAAACTGCAATAGAAATGTTCCAAGAAGGAAGAGGTATTTTCTACTCATCCCAAGTTATTCGCGTTTCCGATCTTAGAGAAGTTGAATGGGATTTTGGTATTCTTCCCTATCCGAAGTATGATTCTGAACAGGAAAATTACTATTCATATGTAGACGGTCATGCTTCAATGATATGTGTACCGCTTGTACTTGAAAATGAAGAATATTCCGGAATGATTCTTGAAGCACTCTCATATGAATCATATAAAAATATTCTGCCAATATATTATGACGTTGTACTTAATACAAAACTCGTAAGAGACGAAAATTCCGCAAATATGCTTGATATAATTCGTGAAAGCAAAACGTTTGATTTTGGTTACGTATATGGTAACTGGAACGTAACATTCATGTTCCAAAACATGATTTTCAACAAACAAACCGATCTCGCATCCTCATACGCAAAGAATGAAAAACTTGAAAATAAAACTATTGAGAAAATTATAGAAGTATACGATGAACTCGAAAGCTGATTTTGAATAATCAATAATCAATACCTTTTTGTCAATAATCAATATCTATTTTAACTTGACATAGCTTTAAAAAGGAGATATCATAAAATAAATATTGCTTTGTTTTGCTGTTAATTAAATAAATATTGAATTTTATTGAAAAATGAGGTATATAAAAATGAGTAATTTCGTAGTAGAACCCCTTACCAGAGATGAAGTAAGAGCGGCTATCCGCCATCAACCTACTAAACGCATACCGAAAGCTTTCATTAAATGGTGGGGAGAAGGTTTAGGTGAACAATACGGCAATCGACTTGCCGAATTTGCAAAATATCCCGAAGACGTTGTTGTCGTAGGATTTCCCTGTCCGTGGAATACCCCGCGCGATGACGGCTTTTACTGGAGACTTCCCACAATAGAGCAAAAAGAACGCGAAAAAATCGGTCATGACTCGAACTGCTCTCTTCCCGATTGGAAATATCTTGATGCGTTTTTGAAAGAACTCCCCAATACCGATGCACCTGGTCTTTTCGACGACGCGGCACGCATAGCTGAACAGGCAAGAAAAGAAGGCAGATACGTGCTTATTCATCACTGGGGACTTATGTATGAGAGAATTTGGGGATTCCGCGGAATGGAAAATCTGCTCATAGACTACATGGAATATCCTGATGAAGTTCATGCACTCCATAAAGCGGTAGCTGATACAGAAGAAAAATTGCTCCGCCGTGCCATAGAAGAAGTAAAACCTGATGGATACATGCATTCAGATGATTTAGGCGGTCAGCAGGCACTTATGATGGGACCGGCTATATTCCGCGAATTTATAAAGCCTTATTATACACAGGTTTGGGGCGCTGCAAGAGAAAATGATGTAGATGTATGGCTCCACACATGCGGTCATATAACAGAAATAATCGGTGACCTTATCGAGAGCGGACTTTCTGTACTTCACCCGATTCAAAAACATACAATGGACTGGGAACAGGTTGCGCGCGACTGGAAAGGAAAAATCACTTTCTTTGTTGGAATGGACGTGCAGGATACTTTAATCAATGGTACTCCCGAACAGGTAAGAGAAGAAGTAAGACTTATGAAAAGAACGTTCAGCTCTCCCAACGGTGGTATGATATACGCAGCCGGAAACGGAATTGTTGGCGGTACTCCTTTTGAAAATATTGACGCTTTCCTTGACGAATGCTGCAAAGGCTAAATTTTAACTGAAGTTCAATTTTACAGGCATGAAATGATATCTTTTAACAATTTTAAAAGGCATTACTTTCCATGCCTGTTTTTATTATATAAAAATATATAGAAAAATAGTAATATATTCG
>CALWTV010000275.1 GCA_944384555.1 uncultured Clostridia bacterium
TTTTGTTATGTGCAATTGCTTTCTAAAGCTTTTTTCTCTTTTTATCGGAAGAGAAAAAAGCTTTACCAAAAAAGAGAAACCTCTGGTACCCCTTAGTTCCGCGATTGAGCCGATTTTGTACGAACCGTTTGCGATTCCCGGTTCACTACGTGCTCCTGCTCGTCTAAGAAATTTTGTGCAGACATTCTTTTTACTAATTATGAATTATGCATTATAAATTATGAATTTTGAAATGATTATAGGTTTTGAAAAAAAAACGTCTTAATTTTTAATATTGTTTTAAATTGCCTTGAGTGCCGTTGACTTTTATATAAATTGGATATATAATAATATGAAACAATATCTAAAAATCGTGGGAGGAATAAATTTTGACGCATATAATCGCGTTTGCCAACCAAAAAGGCGGCGTGGGAAAAACTACTTCCGCGGTCAATATTGCGGCTTCGGTGGCATCGCTCGGTCATGAAACTCTGCTGCTTGACTGCGACCCACAGGGAAATACCACAAGCGGAGTCGGTATTAACAAAAAAAGTATTCGCAATTCCATGTATGAGCTGATTTTAGAAGAGTGTTCCTTTGAAGACGCGGTAATTCAAACCGAATTTGAACACCTTTCAATCGTGCCCTCGACAATCTCTCTTGCCGGAGCCGAATTTGAACTTATTTCAGAAGATAACCGTGAGTTCGTACTGAAGAAAGTAACGGATATGCTGCGCACACTCGATAAGTATGAATATATCTTTATCGACTGCCCGCCGTCACTCGGTATACTCACTCTTAATGCACTTACCTCATGTGATGGTGTCATTATACCAATGCAGTGCGAATATTATTCCCTTGAGGGACTTTCTCAATTAATGATTACCATACGCAAGGTAAAACAAAAATATAACCGCGAACTTAATATCGTCGGAATACTGATAACCATGTATAACGCACGACTAAATCTTACCGCTCAGGTAATGAATGAGCTTAAAAAATATTACGCTGATAAAATTTTTAAAACCGCTGTTGTGCGTAATGTTAAACTGAGCGAAGCTCCAAGCTTCGGAAAGCCCTGCCTTTATCATGACAAATATTCAAAAGGTACTGCGGCTTACATGGAAATAGCAAAAGAACTTATAGAGCGCGTGGAATAATAAAGGAATATTCCATGTGAAACATATATATAAAAGGATAGGTTGATATGGCACGAAAACAGGCACTCGGAAAGGGACTTGATTCAATTTTTACGGATAATTCCATAGAGGGAACAAATGGAGTAATGCAGCTGCGTATAAGTGATATAGAGCCAAAGCTTGACCAGCCCAGGAAAAGCTTTGATAATGATTCACTTGCATCTTTAGCGGAATCTATTTCTGCTAACGGAATTCTTCAGCCAATATTGGTAAGAGAAACAGGTAACGGATTTTATCAAATTATCGCAGGAGAACGCAGATGGAGAGCAGCAAAATTAGCAGGTCTTACAGAAGTTCCCGTAATTATAATGGAGGCAGACGCACTCAAAGCCGCTGAAATTGCACTGATTGAAAATATTCAGCGTGAGGATTTGAACCCGTTTGACGAGGCGGAGGCATATCAGGTACTTATCCGTGAATATGAACTTACACAGGAAGAAATATCGGCAAAACTTGGTAAATCAAGAAGCGCTATCGCAAATGCTCTTAGATTGCTCGATTTGCCGGATTCAATAATAAATATGCTTAAAAGCGGTGAAATTTCCGCAGGTCACGGACGCGCACTGCTGGGACTGAGAGACAGAGACCAAATGCTCCCACTCGCAACAAAGGCAGCACAGCGTAATTTATCAGTAAGAGAAGTGGAATCCACAGTTAAAATGCTCAATAAAATGTCAGATGACAATGTAAAGGCAAAAAATCCAGAACCTCTGCCGCAGACAGTGTCAGTAGATTATATAAATGAGCTTGAACGCCGCACAACATCGCTTACAGGACGCAGAGTACGAATTTCTAACGCCAAAAACAAGCATATAGTTCAAATAGAATACAACGATAACCGCGACCTTGAGAATATTCTCTCAAAATTGTGCGGTCAATCCATAATCGAAGAATAATCTTTGTTATAAATTTAAAGATACAGAATAAATTTAAAATTCTATAAAAAGGGGTGTACAATCACCATGCTGGACATAAAATTTATAAGAGACAACGCAGACACAGTAAAAGCACGTCTTGCCTCAAGACAAAAAGATTACAGCAGCGATATCGACCGCGCTCTTGCGCTTGATGAAGAACGCCGCGCACTTATCGCAGACAGTGAAGCTCAAAAGGCTAAGCAGAACGCAACATCAAAGCTCGTACCTCAGATGAAAAAAGAGGGCAAGGATACCTCCGCTTTATTTGAGGAAATGAAACAACTTTCCGATAAAATTAAAGCTGATACCGATAAAATTGCACAGATTGATAATGAAATCGCAGATATCCTTTTATCAATCCCTAATATACCGAACGAAAGCGTTCCCGTAGGACGTGATGACAGCGAAAATGTTGAAATCCGCCGTTGGGGTGAACCAAGAAAATTTGAATTTGAACCTAAGGCTCACTGGGATATCGGCGCAGATCTCAACATTCTTGACCCCGAAACCGCAGCGAAAGTTACCGGCGCAAGATTCCACTTCTATCGCGGTCTCGGCGCAAGACTTGAACGCTCTATCGTAAGTTTCTTCCTTGATACTCACACCGAGCGCGGATATACCGAAATTTTCCCGCCTTATATGGTAAACCGCGACTCCATGCAGGGTACCGGACAGCTCCCCAAATTTGAAGAGGACGCATTCAAAGTTTCAAACAACGGATATTTCCTTATACCAACTGCTGAAGTGCCGGTGACAAATATGCACAGAGGCGAAATTTTGGACGGAAATGACCTTACTATTAAGTATTGTGCATATTCCGCATGTTTCAGAGCCGAAGCCGGAAGTGCCGGACGTGATACCAGAGGTCTTATCCGTCAGCATCAGTTCAACAAGGTTGAACTTGTAAAATTCGCAAAGCCCGAAAATTCATATGAAGAGCTTGAATCCCTTACACTTGACGCTCAGTATGTACTTCAGCTCCTTGGATTGCCCCACAGAGTAGTTTGCCTTTCTACCGGAGATATGGGATTCTCTTCTGCTAAAACATACGATGTCGAAGTTTGGATGCCGTCATACAACAGATATGTTGAAATCAGCTCCTGCTCCAATTTCGAAGATTATCAGGCAAGACGCGCAAATATCAAATATAAGGATAATCCCAAAGACAAGGCTAAATTTGTACACACCCTTAACGGTTCGGGAGTAGCAATCGGCAGAACTACCGCCGCAATTTTGGAAAATTATCAGAACGGAGACGGAAGCGTTACCGTTCCGGAAGTTCTGCGCAAATATATGGGAACCGATATAATCAAATAATTATTTTAAAACTGGCTAAAACAAAAAACGGAGGTTGGCGTAATGTTGTCTTTTCTAACATCATCATATCAGACACTTGATTTATACAACCCCTTTGTATCACTTGAACTAATTGTATGGAGCGTATTTATCGGAATAATTATCGGAGCTCTGGCGTCACTGTACAATAAACGAATAATCGGCTCGTTTGTGCGTACGCTGCTCTCCGCAAATGCCAAATCGCCTGAAGAAGCATTGTCAGTACATGAACTCGGATTTGATAAAAATAAATTCGTTCTTATTGCTCTGCGTAATGGCAGTACGCTGAGAAAACTCGTTTATTGTACGGAAAATGCCGCGAAATCAGGAAAATATAATATAGGTGATAAGATACAGAAATTTTTTACAGGAGAATATCCTCCGCGCAAAGTTGATTTCTCAAACGCGAAATTCTACATTCCCGAAGAACTTTCGGCACGCGCGGAAATCAGATACGAGAAAAAAGGTACTGACTTATTCAGTTTCATGATGACGATACTCGTATTTTTAGCAGTGGTGTTTATCTCGCTCAAGGTAGTACCGCAAATTCTCGGTATGCTTGACGATGTTATTGCCGGATTTAAAGGAAATGACAATACTCTTTGCATTTTCTCTGATATCATACGCAGGCTGTAATTTATTTGTATATAAATTATGAGTGTATTTCGGGGAATTTGCCAGAAGTCAAATTTCATTAATTAACGCTATGCGTTAAGCGCTAAGGAGGTTAAAAATTACATTGAATTCCAATAATCAAAGACCGCCGTCTGATACAAGACCAAACAACGGCGAAATTCCGCATGGTGCGGGTAGCAGTGCACAGAATCCAAACCCGCAGCAGTATCAGCAGCGCCCGAACCAGCAGCAAAATCCTGCCTCCGGCGTTCAATCCAATAATCCAGCAAACTCAGTAAATCCTCCGAGAAATCCATCATCTAACGGCGGATTATCAGGAGAACAGCGTATTCCGCGTGCACTTAATCGCAACCCTAATATTCAAAATAATAATCATGTTTCAAATCCGAATCAGCCGCGCTATATGAATCCGCCCCCACCTCAGCGCAGACGCAGACCTCCGTCAAATTCTAACGCAGACCGCAGGTCAAAACCGAAAAAGCACAGAAGTACTGCACGTATTTTAATTACAATTATAATATGCGCTGCACTGTTTACATGTGCTGTATTCGCAGGAATATATTTTTCCGGACTTAGATATATAAAAATAGAAACAGATGACGGATATATAAAATTCTTTGGACTTGTAGATGACAACGGCGAACCGATTAGAGGTAAAATTCTTTATTCAAACGGAGTTAGTGCGGACGTTAATCTTGACCGCGGCTCAATCTCTTACTCAAACGGCGATATTTATGACGGTGAACTTGTAAACCTCAAAAAAGAGGGTACAGGAAAAATCGTATATAAAAACGGCGATGTCTACGAGGGCGAATTTAAAAACGATAAAATCAACGGTCAGGGCGTTTACTCATATGTCAACGGAGATGTGTACGAGGGTGGTTTCTTGGACGGCAAGAAAAACGGTCAGGGTACCTATACATGGGCAGACGGCTCGGTATTTGTCGGAACATTTGAAAACAATCTCAAAAATGGAGCCGGTTCATACAAATGGGCAGATGGTTCCTCATACGAGGGTAATTATAAAAACAACCTCAAGGACGGAACAGGCACTTTTATTTTCGCAAACGGAGATAAATATACCGGAGATTTTGTAAGCGATGTACGTACCGGAAATGGTACTTATCAGTGGGCAAACGGTGAGGTTTACGAAGGCGAGTTCAAAGATAATGTAATGAACGGCGAAGGAACTTACACTTGGCCCAGCGGTCGTATATATGAGGGCTATTTTGAAAACGGTGTAATTGTAAGAGAAACTGCTGAAACGGAATAAATAAAAATAAAACTTGAAAATTCAAATACAAAAGATATTTAAGGAGAATATAGAAAATGGCAACTGTATTAGTTGAAACATCTGCGCGTCATGTACATTTATCACAGGAAGCTCTTGAAGTATTATTCGGTAAAGACGCAAAGCTTACCGAAAAGAAACCCTTAAGCCAGCCCGGACAGTTTGCGTGCGAGGAAAGAGTAACAATAGTAGGTCCTAAAAAATCAATCCCCAACGTTATTATTCTCGGACCTGTTCGCCCCGAATCTCAGGTTGAGGTTTCACTGACAGACGCGCGTACCCTTGGCGTTGACGCTCCTGTTCGTGAAAGCGGCGATATCAAAGGTTCAGCAGGCTGCAAATTAGTAGGTCCGTGCGGTGAGATTGAACTTACCGAAGGCGTTATTGCGGCAAAGCGTCACATACATTTCACACCTGAAGAAGCAGCTGAAGCCGGAGTTGCCGACAAGGAAATCGTTTGCGTAAAAATCACAAGCGAACGCACCACAATCTTTGATGATGTTGTTGTACGTGTAAAACCCACTTTCTCTGCGGCAATGCATATAGATACAGACGAATCAAACGCTGCATGTGCATTCGGCAAATGCTACGGCGAGATTATCAAAAAATAATTTAACATTAATATATAGGGAGAAGCTTTTTAAAGAAGTTTCCCCCTTATTTTTTTATAACACGCAATGTTTTTTTAATTTTGAATTATAAAGTTGCACAAATAATTATAATATGATATACTTAAAAAAATAAATTTTTTATAAAAAGGAGAGTACATATGCAGTCAAAAAAGCCAAATATTTTATTAATCAACTGTGATGATATGGGTTACGGCGATTTGGGGTGCTATGGCAGCAGCATAAATCATACCCCATTTATTGATAAACTTGCTGAAAACGGTATGCGTTTTACTTCATGTTATTCCGCGTCTCCGGTTTGCTCACCATCACGTGCCGCACTTATGACCGGCTGTTATCCTCCCAGAGTCGGTATAAACCGCGTTTTATTTCCGGGAGAACCGTTCGGACTGAGCGAAAATGAATATACTCTACCCCAAATGCTCAAAAATGCCGGCTATTCAACTATGATTGTGGGAAAATGGCATGTTGGCGATCAAGAAGAATTTTTACCCTGCCGCCACGGTTTTGACCGATATTACGGACTTCCTTACAGCAATGATATGGGAATGCAGTGCGGACGTGAGAATACAAACCGATATCCGCCCCTCCCTCTCATATCCGATAACGAAGTAATTCAAGAGCAGCCCGACCAGCGAGGACTTACAGAACGTTATACCGAGAAATGCATTGAATTTATACGTGACAACGCAAAATCTCCCGAAAAACCATTTTTCCTTTATTTTGCTCAGATGCATGTTCACCTGCCGTTATACGCACAGAACCGTTTTGAGCTTGAATCTGAAAATGGTGATTTCGGCGCGTGCATGGCGGAAGTTGATTGGTCTTGCGCTGCTATTGTTTCCGAACTGAAACGTCTTGGAATATATGAAAATACTCTCATCTTTTTCACTTCCGACAACGGCTCACGTGCGGACCACGGTGCGTCAAATTACCCTCTTCGCGGCACAAAATTCACTACATGGGAAGGCGGTCAGCGTGTACCGCTTATTGCTCACTGGTCTGATCACATTCCGGCAGGTACGATAAATGACGGAATATTCTCTCATATGGATTTTCTACCCACACTCGCCGCACTTGTCGGTGAAAAACTCCCTGAAACTAAAATTGACGGTATAAATCAACTTCAAACATTATTTGAACCGAATGAGCATCAACGTCAAAGTATCGCTTATTTCGGGTCTGGAAATAATGGTGGTAATCTGAACGCATACCGTATCGGTGACTGGAAACTGCATTTCCGTACAGGTAATGATGACAAATCTTTAAAATTATACAATCTCGCAGACGATATCGGTGAAACTGTCGATTTAATCGAAAAATACCCCGATTCTCCTGAATATACTGACATAATTAAAAAAATCTCGGACGAAGCCGAAATTTTAAGAACACAGCTCGGCGATGAAAAAGGTATGATAAAAGGAACCGAATGCCGTAAATGCGGTTATGTTGAAAATCCCAAAACCTTAACCGTATATGATGAAAATCACCCATACATAGTCGCTATGTACGACAAGAGCGATGCCGGCTGATTTTAATTTATAATTTTTTGCCGTCTGCTAACAATAAATTCTGCAATTGTGCTGTATGCGGACAGTCAAATAACATATCCAATGAATTATGCGAACATTGCAAAAACCCGCTAATTAAATAATTTCTTTAAAACGCGTGAAATTAGTTGTATTATTAAATGTAATTTAATAAACATAAAAATTATACCGAAATTAATTATACGCCAAAATTAAAATCTAAAAATATTTGTAACATAAATGCTCAGCCGTCATAGAATAATATCAGAGAGGTTCAAGAGAGCTTCTCGCGGCGGTAAAAAACTTAAAGATGATTTTTCGCCCCGTTACTACATCTAAATTTTTGTGGAGGTTCTGTTAGTATTATGGGAAATTGCCTTTGCAACGCTTTTGATAATGAATATATTTGGATTATTCTTATAGCGCTTATAATATTATTCTGCTGCT
The DNA here is from genome assembly GCA_944384555.1 of uncultured Clostridia bacterium. Taxonomy (GTDB): domain Bacteria; phylum Bacillota; class Clostridia; order Oscillospirales; family CAG-272; genus CALWTV01. The sequence continues at coordinate 7,963 of CALWTV010000275.1, forward strand.
GCGGCTGATTATAAATTATATACTATAAAAGACTGTTTATAAAATTATAAGTAATATCACCTTGTTTTTTCTATCTTAAAAATAAAAAGAAATAGTACTGATATAATTTCTTATCTGTAAAATAAAGAAAGCGGTGTTTCTTTTACGAAACCCGCTTTTTTATTGATAAATTTTCCTGAAACTTCTGTAAAATAGATTTGTATTGATTAAAAATTTATTTTTTCCTGAATATATCAAGCGTATGATGAGAATAGCCAATCATATCCTGTCTCTCGCAAGTGGCAAGATGATACTTTATATACAGTTCATACATTCGATCGTCCATTTGATCAACGGTCTCTTTCATATGATTTGTATACCCATCGGAAGCGATAAAGTGAAGCTGCTCAACATCGAATTCTTCTCTAAGTTTGTCAATATCTTCTTTACGGTGAAGTTCAAAGATATCCCACGGATTTGAGAATGTTTCAAAAGTTTCAGTGTTGAGCATACATTTTTCAATAATATCGTAAATGTGACCTTGGATAAACCCGTATGACAGGACACTTGCATCTCCCATGCAATACGCGACAAAAACAATTCCGCCTTTTTTAGTAACCCGTACAGCTTCCGATAGAGCTTTCAACTTATCTTCTTTTGTAAACAAATGATACATCGGACCGAGCAGTAAAGTAATATCATATGTATTACTTTCAAAGTCTGACAAATCCATAGCGTTGCCTTGTGTTATTGTAACAGATTCACCTTCAGCAGTTTTTTGCCTAAAAACTTCGATATTATGCTCTATTAATTCAACGGCATCTACTTGATATCCTTTCTGTGCTAATGCGTGACTGTATCGTCCAGTTCCAGCGCCGATTTCCAAAATCCTCATTCCGGATTTAAGATATTTATCAATGTATTTCATAGTAGTGATATATTCTATCATACCATGCTTTGACACAAGACGACTGTCTTCATCATAATTTTCATAATAATTTGTCAAATACTCTTTTGTGTCCATATTAAAGTCTCCTTTAAAAAATAAAACAACAGTGCAGACTAATAGCTGTTTCATAGCCTGCACTGTATATATAGTCTGAATAATTTAAAAAATTAATAAAGCTTGGCAAGCTTCTCCTTTAAGAAATCAACGGCAAGTTTGATATCCTTTTCAGGAGTTTCGCCGGCTTCACGTTCAACAGTGAGAAATCCGTCATATCCGGTGGATTTGATTGCCGGCAGATACAAATCAAAGTTTACATCGCCTTCACCGAGCGGAAGTTCAATATATCCGCCTTCTTTAAGCATAACGCCATCTTTTGCATGAGTATGTACAACATATTTTCCGAGAGTCTTTACTGCGGTTTCCGGACGGTCTCCAACGCACATTACAAGATTTGCCGGGTCAAAGTTTACTCTTACACCGCCTGCTCCGAGTGATTCAAGGAAATTAAACAGTACGTCTGCTTTTTCAGGACCGGTTTCTACTGCGAATGACGCTCCAACCGAATCTGCATAAAGTGCAAGCTCACGGCAGGCTTTTCTCATAATCTCAGTAGTTTCGTTCTCAACTGCGGGTACTGTGCCTATGTGAGTGGTTACGACATCACATTCAAGTTTCTTTGCGAGGTCGAGCACACGCTTAGATTTTT
>CALWTV010000276.1 GCA_944384555.1 uncultured Clostridia bacterium
AGTATATCGCAGAAGGTGCGCCTCTTGATTACTATGTTGAGATGACTCTCAAAAATGACGCACTTGGTGACCCGTTAATTACAAAAGACGGTCTTGCCGCAATCGGCGTTATGAGCGAAGACCAGTACGATAAAATCAAAGCCGCTACACAGAAAATTACCGCTATCGTAGCTCGTGAAATCGCATCATACGGTATGGAACTTTACGATATTAAATTTGAATTCGGCTATAAAGGTGACGAAGTTATCCTTATTGATGAAATCGCATCGGGAAATATGCGCGTTTATAAAGACGGCAAGGTTATGGACCCGATTGAGCTTACCGAAATTTTACTTTCTAAATAAAGTCTATTTAAAATCAGCTTGAAATTTAAATTTATGGGGGTGGTTTTTTGAGGAAAAGAAGCCGCTCCCATAGTCCTTATTTATTAAATATATTATGAAAACGAGGTAAACCGTCCGTGCTTACTAAATCTATTGAAAATTTATTTGCGGAAGCTGATAAAAAGCTTGCGTTCAATCCAAAACTGCTTAAAGTATTCAAAACCTGCTACGCAAGCACTCTTGAAACAACAGTAAAGCTGCTTGATAATGATGAAACTTTTGTTATTACTGGCGATATTCCTGCTATGTGGCTGCGCGATTCATCAGCTCAGGTACAGCATTACCTTCCGCTTGCTAAAGATGATGCCGACTTACAGAGAATTATTGAAGGTCTTATAAAACGTCAAATCAAATATATAAATATTGACGCTTATTCAAACGCATTCAATGAAACTACGAATAATCACCGCTCAGAATACGATTACTTTGACCATACCGAGCTTAATTCGTGGATTTGGGAACGCAAATATGAAATTGATTCGCTTTGCTATCCTATAAGATTAAGCTATAAATATTGGAAAGAAACCGGAAAGAGCAATATTTTCACTCCCGAATTTAAAAGAGCGGTATATACTATCATAGATACATTTACCATAGAACAGCGTCATATGGAAAAATCAACTTACAGATTTGAACGCGACTGGGCGGAAGTATGGAATAAAGACACCGAGACTTTACAGAATAACGGTCACGGTTTGCCTGTAAATTATACTGGTATGACATGGTCAGGTTTCCGTCCGTCTGATGATGCCTGCACATTCGGATATCTTATCCCGTCAAATATGTTTGCAGTAGTTATACTCGGCTATATTATGGAAATAGCACAACAGATATGGGAAGATGAGAGAATGTTTAAACTTGCTAAAAAGCTCCGTCATGAAATTGATTACGGTATAAAAGCCTATGCTAAGTTTATTCACCCCAAATACGGAATAATGTTCGCATATGAAACTGACGGATTCGGAAATTATACCTTAATGGACGATGCGAATGTGCCTAGTCTGCTTTCACTTCCTTATTTGGGATATGTAAGCAGTGATGATGCAACTTACATCAATACACGTAAATTTATTTTAAGTGAGGACAATCCGTTCTATTACAGTGGAAAATATGCCTCAGGTATAGGAAGTCCTCATACACCACCTCACTATATATGGCATATTGCGCTTTCAATGCAGGGACTTACCGCGTCAACTCGTGAGGAAGCGCTTGAACTGATAAATACTATTTTATCAACTGACGCAGACTGCGGTTGTATGCATGAAGGATTCAATGTTGATGACCCGACCCAATTTACCCGCGCATGGTTTGCATGGGCAAATAGTTTATTCGCAGAACTCGTTTACAACACATACTTGAAATAATTTTTTAATTGATAAAAGAGAAGAAGTAATTGAAATCCAAAAATTTCAAAATACTTCCTCTTTTTATTTAAAAGCTCCGGCTACCACCGCCGTGAGTTTCACCGCTGCTTGAAGTGTGAGTATCACTGTGATTATTATCATCATTATTTGATTTAGGTTTAGGACGTCTTACAACAGTTGTATTCTTATAGGTATCTTTTGATGAGGTTATATTGGCAGTACTTTTTTCTCTGAAATTATATGAATATGTACTTCCTTTAAGCTCATAATTGCTTTTTATACCATAATATACAGCAAATCCTATCAATGCGCCGGCTCCGATTGAAATAATGATTTCTAATCCGGTAAGAGAATTAGGTTTTTTACCCGGTATTCCGTCATCTATGAATTCATCAAGCAATTCAAGAACTTCATAGGCTGAATCACCGTAACGCTCTTCTGACACATATTCAAATCCGACATCAAGCAATTTATCAAGCCTTGAATTTGTGACATAGTCTATCATTATACCTTTTGTTGATATTGTAATTTTACGGTTGTCCATATCAATAAGGTATAAAAATCCGTCATTTCCAAATCCGTTATAGTCATAATAATCATCGGCATATGCCTGAGAAGATGAGTTTACGTTATCAGCTGTAACAACAACAAAATCGTAACCGTAATCATTTCTCATCTCGTCAATTTTGCTTTGAATTTCGTAAACTTCACTGTCGGTAAAAAGTCCCGCATCATCGAAAACCCGTACATCTGCGGCGAAAACGGAAATAGATACACAAACAGCAAATACTATGAATAATAAAACAATACCAGTACGCTTTACCATATGAAAAAACCTCCCAGCATAAGCAATATTGCTGTTATAGCACCAATAATAAATGAATCGATAAGCATCTTCTTTTTATCAGTTGGAAGTATTCCACAGGTTGTTCCTGTCTGACCGTTCATTGAGTAGTAATACATTTTATTGTCAGCACCTTTATACGTAAGTACCCATGTTGGTAAAAGCAGATATTTAAAAAGTCTGCTGTTTACATTTATCGAGGATTTTCCTGAAAGGGAAGAGTAATTGCAGTCTTCGGTAAGAATCGGCTGAATATAATTTTCTAATTCTTTTTCAAGACCCTGTTCAAGGGAATTAGGTTCAATATCTCTTTTTTCTGCCATAAATCCCGACAAATAACCCATCTGAAACTCGCGTGCATCTCCAAGATTAAACGGCATTACACCGTCTGCGAGTTTGCGGTCATTTTTTTCAAGCGCAGAACGCATGATTTCCCTGAATTCGATATTTCCGCTTCGATACACGTCATAATGCTGTGTTGTTATAATATCTTCATCTTTATTTGATATTATATTTACAGTTTCACCTTCTCCTTTAAAGGTTCCATCGACATTGTATTCCGCCATCCAATATGGGTAATATACACCGCTAACTTTTTCAATTTGTTCCTTTGAGAAAAAGTTTTTGGGCACGTATCTTTTACCGGAAGTCCATTTTAGAAATGTATCGATAGCTTTTTTCTTATCGATTGAAAAAGGAACAACCAAATCTGGTTTAAATTCTTTGGTGAGCCGTCCGGAAAGTACTACCGGATTGTGACAATAATAACAATATGTTGCCGCTGTTGTTTCATCTGTTACAATTTGAGCTCCGCAGCTCTCACATATATATATCGCTCCGTTTTCATCAAATTCTGATTTTTCTTCTTTTTTATCTGCTTCCTTTTTTTTCTTTTCGGAAAGAGAAATCAAAGTTGCTTCATCAAACTGGCTGTCACAGAATTCGCAGATAAAATTCGACGTATTTGGGTCAAATATCATACCTCCGCCACAGTTTGGGCATTTAAAAGTTATGGAAGCCAAAAAATCACCTCATCACATATATTTTATACAGACAATATTATGTCTGTATATATTATGCCATAAAAAATTAAAAATTTCAATCACTGCACATATACGTTATAGTATATTTATAAAATAAAAAGGTATACATTTAAAATGTATACCTTAATTTATGATTAATTCATATTATTTCTTTTTAGAAACAAGTACAGCGCCTGCGGAAATAACAGCAGCTGCGGCAATTACAGAGAAAACGTCAGCAGTCTGAGGAGCTTCAACAACATCAGTGGTTGTTTCTGCAATTGTTTCAGCGGCAGCTTCAACACTTTCTTCTGCTGCGGGAGCGGTGGTTTCTTCAACTACTGGTTCAGTTTCAACAACAGGTGCGGGAGCGAGTTTAACCTGTGCGAAATAATCTGCGTTTTTACCGTTACCTGTACATCCCGAAGCGAGCTGTGTCTGCATAACATCACCTATATCGCCAGTTGACCATACAAGGCAGAATAAGAAATCATCGCCTTCAGCAAGTTTTCCGTCGCTTATGAATGCGGAGTAAGGGGTACGACATTCATATGTAACTACATCGCCATTCTTAACAACTGCGAAATCTTCATTTGCCACTGGGTCAAAACCAGATGAAAGATAATCTATCCAAATTACTTTAAGCATTTCATTTGTTTCGCTGCTGAGAGCGATACCGTATTCAAGGCTATTTCCTGCAGTCGAACCACTTTCACTTGCGCAAACCTGAATACAAGCTGACTGCCACATTTGTCCGGGGTCTGAATCCCATTCATTTGTAAAATTGGGTGTGCTTATTTCAGTGTAAGTATAAACATAGTTATCGTCCCAAGACATGTAAAGTTTTGGGTTTGTGTTCAATGCTGCTTCAGCATTATTGTCATCATCTACATATGCTGAAATCCAGCTCTTTTGAAGTTCTACTTCATAATACTCGCCGTCGGACATTTTACCGTCCATTACTGGGGTTGTCGTTGCCTTTTGAATGTCAAACTTAACTTCCATTACAGCTTCTTCCTGAGTAAATCCGGCAAAAACAGGAACAGTCAATGCCGCTACAACCAAGGCTGATAATACAGCGGAAAAAATTTTTTTCATTGATATTCATCTCCTGAATGATTTATTCGCACAACTATTAATGCGTTGTTAATATAATATCACACTTTATTAAAAAAATCAATTATTCATTTGGTAAAATAATGCATTAATTTATTGTTAATAATTCACAATAAAACAATAATAATTGATAAAAACTTATAACATAAATTTATAATTGAATTATTTTGCATATATTAAATTTTATTTTAAAAATTTGAATAAAAATACTTGCAAAATTATTTTTAAAATTGTATAATGTAATAAATTATAAAATAGCGGGTAATATTAACTCCGCGATATAAATTTATTATGAAAGGATATATTTTATGAAAACTATCAACATAGGTCTTGTAGGATATAAATTCATGGGAAAGGCTCACAGCAACGCATACAGTCGTCTTGGTATGTTCTTTGATGCAGACGCCGCAGTTAAAATGAAAGCTATATGCGGACGTGATGAAGAATGGGTTAAAAGTGCTGCTGAAAAATTTGGCTGGGAAGGCTATGAAACATCATGGGAAAAATTAGTAAAGAGAAATGATATTGATGTTATCGATATAACCGCTCCTTCAAATGCTCATAAAGATATCGCTATTGCGGCAGCTTCTGAAGGAAAACATATATTCTGCGAAAAACCGTTGGCTCTTACTTTATCTGACGCAAGGCTTATGTATGAAGCAGCTAAAAAAGCAAACATCAAGCATCAGATAGGTTTCAATTACAGATTTGCTCCGGCAGTTCTGCTTGCAAAGAAGTTAATTGATGACGGCAAAATTGGTACTATACGCCACGTCAGAGCATCATATTTGCAGGACTTTATAATTGACCCAGAATTTCCTCTTGTTTGGAGACTGCAAAAAGATGTATGTGGTTCCGGTTCACTTGGTGACCTCGGTGCGCATTTCATAGATTTGACACGTTTCCTTGTAGGAGATTTCAAATCAGTTATGGGAATGCAGAAGACATTTATAAAGAGCAGACCTATCGTTGAACGCATGATTGGTTTGTCGGCTTCCGCTCAGGAAGATGCTCCGAGAGGAGAAGTTGATGTAGACGATGGTTCTGTATTTATCGCAGAACTTGAATGCGGAGCTCTCGGCGTATTTGAGGCAACAAGATTCGCTCAGGGACATAAAAATGACCTTTCAATCGAGATAAACGGAGACAAGGGAAGTCTCAAGTTTGTATTCGAGCGTATGAATGAACTTCAGTATTACAGCGCTGATGATGACGCTGGTGTTCAGGGATTCCGTTTAATTCAAGCAAGCGAGGGAATTCACCCGTATATGTACGCATGGTGGCCTACCGGACACGTTATCGGATATGAACACACATTTGTACATGAAATGTATGAATTTGTTCAGGCGATTGCCAATGACACAGCAACATGCCCGGATTTCAGCGACGGTGTTAAATGCTCACAGATTATCGAGGCGGTAGAAGTTTCAAATCAGCGTAAGGCAATTGTTGATGTAAACAGTCTGTAATTTTTTGATGAAATAATTACATAAATAAAAAATGGAGCCTGTGTGAAAATCCGGTGGATAATCGGACAAATCATACAAGCTCCTAATTATTTTTTTATTTAGCTTCTATTTGTGTTCTGTTTGAGGGAACGAATTTTACTAAAGCTTTGCTTACCGCAAAACCTACCACACAGCAGGTAATGGCTTCAACCAAGCCGTTTACTCCAACAAAGGCGATGATGAAAGGAATAACAGATGTAGTTCCGAGCATATCCATAAATCCGTGAATATAATCCGTATTGCCGAACAATAAAACAAGAGAACCCATAAATAAAATCGTGTTCAGTAATGCGCCTGACAAGCTTGCACATACAAATGATAAGACTTTGGTTTTATCTATACGAGCAATAGCTTTAAAAATTAATCCGGCAAGAAATCCCATAAGTATTCTCGGAACCATACAAATTATAAATGTATAAAATGGATTGATAGAGAAAAGCGCGGTTCCAAACGGTTCAAGTCCAAAACATTGAATAAAACTTGTAATTCCAAATAAACCACCGAGAATTGCGCCATATGAGGGACCGAGAACAATTGCGCCGATAACTACGGGAATCATGATAAAGGTGATTGAGAGTGTACCTACTTTAAGGTAACCTAAAGGGGTAAATGCCATTAAAATTATAATAGCACTAAGCATTGCCATTTGCACAAGTTTCATTGTGCGTTCACGTGAAGTGATATTTGCCATAATATTATTCCTCCGGGACTAAATACCCGATGCTGCCGCCAAGGAAACTCTCCGAGTGCAGCGCATGTATAAATTTTTTATATTAATCAGCCGATTATATTTAATAATTCGGTCTGAAATAATATCGTAATAAGGAAAAGTAAAATTAATGCTTTTTTCTGTGTTTATTATTCATCAGATAAAGTCTTACAAGACCAGTTAAAGTAAGATTTTGCATATAAATCAATTTTCTGCGGCAAGAATTCATTATACATTCTGCGAGACCTCCAGTCGCAACTGAATTTATATTTTCACAGTCAAAGTCTTTTTCTATTATATCGATAAATCCGTCAATTGCAATAGATGTGCTGTTAATTATTCCCGACTTTATTGAATCTTGTGAATTTTTGCCAAGTATAGGCGGATTTTTTCCGATAGGAACATATGTCAGTAAAGCGGTTTTTTCAGCGAGCGCATTAAGTGATAGTCTTATTCCCGGCATTATAATAATTCCGCGAAGGGAATTGTTTTTATCTACTGCGGTAATTGTAGTTGCAGTTCCGAAATCAACGATAATAAACGGAGGTTCAAACATAGACTGTACCGCAACAGTATTAGCTACAATATCCGCGCCGAGCTGTGACGGGTCATCAATTTTTATATCAAGTCCAGTTTTTGTGCCGGGACCTACTGACATAATAAAAATATCAGTAATTTTTTTTACTGCATCAATAATAACTGCCGTAAGCTGAGGCACGACTGAGCATATAATTGCTCCGTCAATACATAATGGAGAGATATTGTTCATGCTGAGCATACCGTGAATTAAAACTGCGTATTCATCGGCACATCTTGTATCTGATGTCGAGAGCTTGAATTTTACGCAGGGAGCTAATGATTTTGCATATGACTGAAAATTGTCAACCGATACTCCAAGCTTATCCAAGTCATAAATTCCGATGTTAATGCTGGAATTTCCGACGTCAAGCGCAATCAGCATTATCTCCTCCTACAAATTAAAACTTAACTACGTAATCATGATTTTCTATATTACATATATATTATACCATATTTTTTTAAAATGTACATAGTATGATATTATAAAAATTATGATTTTTTATCTCTTATAATGGTCATATAGTAGTATTTTCAGGTATATACTGTAAAAAGATATGCATTAAATAAAATTACATATCTTTTATTTTTATTAATTTAATATATTCATGACATTTGTTTTTTTATTCGTTCCAGAGCGCCTTTTTCAAGACGTGACACCTGCGCCTGAGATATGCCAATTTCATCAGCTATTTCCATTTGAGTTTTGCCCTTATAGAATCTCATATTGATAATCGAGCGTTCCCTCTCATTTAATTTTTTCATTGCCTCATTTAAAGCAATATCCTCAAGCCATATTTCATCTGAGCAGTTTGAATCGCTTACTTGATCCATAACAAAAATTGAATCGTCTCCATCTCCGAATACAGGTTCATACAGAGAAACCGGTTCAATAATAGCCTCCATTGCAGATACTACATCTTCTTTTTTTTCACCGAGATTTTTAGCTATATCTTCTATACTTGGTTCGGCAGACATTGTTTTAGCCAGATTTTCTCTCATTGCAAGAGCACGGTATGCAAGGTCACGTATGCTGCGGCTGACTCTGATTGAATTATTGTCGCGCAGATACCGGCGAAGCTCACCGCATATCATCGGGACTGCATATGTTGAAAATTTAACATCAAGGTCTGTATTAAAGTTATCAACTGCTTTTATAAGACCTATACAGCCAACTTGAAATAAATCATCCATATTTTCACGCCTATTTGTGAATCTTTGGATTATGCTCAAAACAAGCCTTAAATTTCCGTCAATAAGCTGTTGCCGCGCGTCAACATCTCCATTTTTGGCTTTTATTAAAAGTTCTTTTTTTTCTTCATTTGACAATGTTTTTAATTTAGATGTATTTACTCCGCAAATTTCCACTTTATTATGATACATAAAAATAGTTCCTCTGTATTTTCATGTTGATTGTCTTCTCGACTTCTGTAATAAGAAGTATTGACGGTTAATGTGGTTAATTATACAGAATAATCATTTCCTCATATTGCCATGTATCTGATTGATTTAAAATATACTTTAAATATATGTCTGCGTTTTTTAATTTTATTGATTGTACGATTGACAAATATAAAATTTTGATGTATAATATAATTTATATAAGTGTATAAAAATACGCTGCATTATTTTAAATAAGGAGTGTGATTTTGGTTTATGGGAGATAATCCCGGGCCTGCCCGATGTAATTTAATTATCGTAATAGGAAATGATACAATAGTTGAGCCACCGTAAAATAATTTTCCTAAAAGTTAGTTTATATATTTGAATTTTTTTATTTTATGGAGGATTTTTTACTTATGGACGGCGACAGTATCATTATGATTATTGTAATGATAATACTTACAGGAATGTCAGGTTATTTTTCTGCGACTGAAACGGCATTTTCAACGTTCAATCGCATAAGATTAAAAAATATGGCGAGCAACGGAGATAAGCGCGCCGAAAATGTGATAAATTTATCTGAAAATTATGATAAGATTATCACAACTGTTTTAATCGGAAACAATATTGTTAATATTACTCTCTCGACTATTTCAACGGTATTGTTTATGAAATATTTTGCCGATATGGGAGCTACGCTCTCTACTGTTATAATAACTATAATAGTGTTGATATTCGGTGAAATTTCCCCAAAAATGATAGCAAGCGAAAATGCAGATAGCTTTGTTCTATCCACTTGCAATATCCTTAAGTTTATTATATTTTTATTCACCCCCCTTAATTTTATTTTTTCCAGCTGGAAATCACTTATCCGCAAAGTATTTAAAATGCAAGATGCTGCTTCTATAACTGAGGAAGAATTGATAACTTTTGTAGATGAGGCAGAAGAGGACGGTGGAATTAATTCAAATGAGGGCGATTTGATTCGTTCAGCAATAGAATTCAATGATGTTAATGCAAGTGAAATCTTGACTCCGCGTGTTGACGTAGTAGCAATAAAAAAGGGGATGTCAATGGGAGATATCGCGCATGTATTTTTGGATTCTGGTTATTCACGTCTCCCTGTGTATGACAACGATATTGATGATATAATTGGCATACTTCATGAAAAGGAATTCTTCTATGCAAATCAAAATATGATTGATAGCATTGACAGCATAATTCAAAAGCCGGTTTTTGTATCTGAACACATAAAAATCTCAAATCTTCTGCAAGTGCTGAAGTCCTCAAAATGTCATATGGCAGTAGTTGTTGATGAATTCGGCGGTTTTATGGGAATTGTTACAATGGAAGATATAATAGAAGAGCTTATCGGTGATGTTTGGGATGAACACGATGAAGTTATTGAGGAATTTAAAACTCAAGATGACGGTACGTGTATTGTAAGCTGTAGCGCCGATATAGATGACTTTTTTGACAGATATGAAATAAAAACTCCTGATGATGAGGATATGCCTCAGACTGTAAACGGGTGGATTTTGATGCATTTTGGCAATTTTCCGGAAGTCGGTGATTGTTTTGATTTTGAAAATCTTCATATAGAGATTACTAAAATTGATTCACGCAGAATAGAAGAAATAAAAGTAACCAAACTTGAGCCTGAACCTGCGGAAGTTGAACGTTGAAATAGTTTGCATAGATTAAAATAAAATTAAAGCATAAATAAAAGCATTTCATTGCTGGTATTTATGCTTTTTTCTTTGATTTTTACTGTATAGATAATAATTAAATATTTGACTTAACGAATGTATTGTGATATAATATTAAAATATAATGGGTAAAAATTTAGAAAATTTTTCAAACAGCAAAATAAGACGGGAATATACACAATATAATGATAATTTTAGGAATAGACCCGGGTATCGCAATAGTTGGCTGGGGTGTGCTCGAATATAAAAATACACGCTTTAGGGTACTCGGATATGGTTCAATTCAAACTAAAGCCGGACTTTCTCCAGAAGAACGTCTGAATCAAATTTTTGACGGACTTAATCAAATAATTGAAAAATACAGACCTCAGGTCATGGCGGTAGAGGAACTTTTTTGGAACACAAATCAAAAAACCGGAATTGTTGTAGCTGAGGCAAGAGGTGTGATTTTACTTGCGGCGAGAAGACACAATATTCAAATTTCAGAATATACGCCGCTTCAGGTAAAACAATCCGTTGTGGGATACGGCAGAGCTGAGAAAAAACAGGTTATTTCTATGGTAACCATGATTTTAGGTCTTGCGGAAGCTCCCAAGCCAGACGATACCGCAGACGCACTGGCTGTCGCTGTATGTCATGGTCACTGTGGTATGTCTCGGATAGGTCAATTTTATAATAAATAAGGAATTAATGAAATCATGTGGATTAGTGATAAATGGTCTGATTATGAACTGCTTGATACCTCTGATGGAGAACGTCTTGAGCGATGGGGAAAATACATTCTCATACGTCCAGACCCGCAGATAATTTGGAAGAATGTACGCGCTCATGAATTATGGAATCGAGCGGATGGGATATACCGACGTTCAAATTCCGGAGGTGGTTCATGGATTGTAAATAAAATGCCGGAAAAATGGAATATAAAATACGGTGAACTTGAATTTATGCTTAAACCTATGGGATTTAAGCATACAGGATTATTTCCGGAACAGGCGGCTAATTGGGATTGGTTTTCGGACATAATAAAAAATGCCGTGAATGAAGGCAGACAACCTAAAATTCTGAATCTATTTGCGTATACAGGTGGAGCTACGGCAGCAGCCGCTAAAGCAGGCGCGTCAGTTTGTCATGTAGATGCTGCAAAAGGCATGGTACTTTGTGCAAAGGAGAATTTACGTTTATCTGGACTTGAAGACGCACCTGTAAGATATATTGTTGATGATTGCCGAAAGTTTGTAGAGCGTGAAATTCGCCGAGGAAATAAATATGACGGAATCATTATGGATCCGCCTTCATACGGCAGAGGGCCTGGCGGAGAAGTATGGAAGCTTGAAGATTGTATTTCTGATTTTATCGCACTTGCATTTAAGGTTTTATCGGACAAGCCGCTTTTTATGCTGATAAATTCATATACGGCAGGACTTTCACCGCTTACAATGAAGTATATGATTGAAATTGAAGCAGCAGGAAAATTTAAACTTTCAAATGTTCAGGCGGGAGAACTCGCTTTGCCGGTTACTCAGACAGACGGATTTTTGCCTTGCGGTTCAAGCGCAAGATGCATATTTGGATAATGGATAAAGGTAGTAATTATTATGAGTGCTATTATAAAAACTGAACATCTTTGCTATTCCTATCATACTGAGGAGAATAAGAAAGTACAGGCGGTAAATGATGTTTCAATTGAGATAGAAGAAGGTCAGTTTGTTGCGATACTCGGTCATAACGGTTCGGGCAAATCAACTTTTGCAAAATTGCTTAATATGATTTTAACGCCTGAATCGGGCAAGATTTTTATTGATGGAAAAGAACTGACATCTCCTGATATTACCGAGGACGATATATATGACATACGTAGGCAAATTGGTATGGTATTTCAAAACCCCGATAACCAAATTGTTGCGACCATAGTTGAAGAAGATGTTGCGTTTGGTCCCGAAAATCTTGGAATTCCGTCTGATGAAATCCGAAAACGTGTAGATAACGCGCTTGAAACAGTTGGAATGAAAAAATATGCACGTCATGCGCCTCATAAATTGTCAGGTGGTCAGAAACAGCGTGTAGCTATCGCCGGAATAATTGCTATGATGCCGAGATGCATTATTTTTGATGAATCAACTGCAATGCTCGACCCTCTCGGCAGACGTGAGGTAATGGATACAATAGAACGGCTTAACCGCAAAGACGGGAAAACCGTACTTCATATTACGCATTATATGGGAGAAGCCACACGAGCTGACCGTGTAATAGTTATGCGTCATGGATCTGTGTATATGGACGGCACTCCTAAAGAAATATTTACACGGGTTGATGAATTATGGGAAGCCGGACTTGAAGTACCTCAGACAACTGAGTTTATGCATGGACTTAATGAACTTGGATTAAGCCTTCCTCTTGATATTTTTGAAACTGAACCTTGCGCTGAAAAATCGGCAGAGGCAATTTTAAAATGGATTTCAGATCATAAATAATGTCTTAAATTAATTTTGCATTATTTGTAATATTATATTTATTTTTATATAGGACTGTGGGTGCAGGGTGAATAATATTTCACCTTTGCGTGATAAATGTCTATTGTTGAGTTAAAGGACGTAAACTTTGTATATGGTCAGGGAACACCATATGAAATAAACGCACTTAAAAATATAAATCTTACGGTTGAGCATGGCTCAATCACTGGACTTATAGGTCATACTGGCTCAGGTAAATCAACACTTGTTCAGCTCCTTAACGGATTGCTTAAACCGTCATCGGGACAAGTGCTAATAGACGGTACAGATATTTGGGCGGAACCTAAAAAAATTAGGGATATACGATTTAAAGTAGGACTTGTAATGCAGTATCCGGAATATCAGCTGTTCGATGAAACAGTGCGAGATGATATTGCATTTGGTCCAAAAAATATGGGACTTGATGAAGAGGAGATAAAAAAGCGTGTGATTGAAGCCGCTGAATTTTCTGGGCTTGATTCTGCATTGCTTGACAAGTCACCTTTTGATTTATCGGGAGGTCAAAAGAGACGTGCCGCACTTGCCGGAGTCATGGCTATGAATCCGAAATTGCTGGTACTTGATGAGCCGGCAGCCGGACTTGACCCTCGAGGTAGACGAGAAATTCTCGGAAGAATAAGGACATATGGAAGGGAAAGCGGAACTTCTGTTATGATTGTGAGCCACAGTATGGAGGATATGGCAAAATATTGTGACCGAATTTTAGTTATGTGTGGCGGTCAGCTTATGATGGAGGGAACATGCGCTGAGGTTTTCAGCCGATACAATGAGCTTATTGAGGTTGGTCTTGATGTACCGCAGATTACTAAAATTGCGGCGGCACTGAAAAAACATGGAGTCGATATCGGTGATGATGTTTATACTGTAAATTTTGCGCTTGCTCGTGTTGCTGAATTTATGGGACTCAGTTTAGATCAAATAGAAGGGAGACTTCACCATGGCTCTTGATATTTCAATCGGTCAGTATTTCGAGGGGAGCTCAGTTATCCATAAGGCAGACCCACGTGTTAAGCTAATATCTGTAATTTTATATATTACAGTAATTTTTCTTGCTAAAAATATGTTTAGTTTTGCGTTGTTGATACTTTCAGCAATTGCTCTTATTATAATAAGCCGTATTCCCATTAAAATAATTACAAAAGGCATGAAACCGCTGATACTGATACTTGTTTTTACTGCGATTCTTAATATTTTTTGGCTTCAGGGTGACACACTGGTTTTTGAATTTGGCATTATTCATATATACCTCGAGGGAATAATGACAGCGATATTCATGATTATAAGAATAACGATACTGCTTATAGGTACAAGTGTAATTCTGACTTATACTACTACCCCTATTGCACTTACTGACGGACTTGAGCAGCTGCTTGAACCGCTCAAAAAAACAAAATTACCGGTACATGAATTTTCAATGATGATGACAATTGCCCTCAGATTTATTCCAACATTGATAGAAGAAACGGATAAAATTATGAACGCACAAAAAGCAAGAGGAGCGGATATAGGAAGCGGTGGTATTATGCAGCGAGCAAAGGCACTGATACCGATACTTATTCCGCTGTTTATATCAGCATTCCGGCGTGCAGATGAATTGTCAACGGCTATGGAATGTAGGTGTTATCGAGGTGGTGAAGGCAGAACACGCATGAGCAAATTAAAGCTTCGTGCTGGAGATGTGGTGTTTGCCGGAACCTTTATTGTATTGGGAGCTTTGATTATAATTATAAATATTTATGCTCCGGGATTTAATCTGGCTTATTAATTTTAAAATATAATAAAATTAATGTATGGTGTGATTTGGAATGAAGATATTAATAAAAATATCATATCTCGGTACTAATTATCGCGGTTTTCAGGCTCAGAAAAATGGTGTTACAATTCAATCAAAGTTAAATGATGCTTCAAAGGAATTGTTTGGATTTGATTGCAATATAACTGGGTGCAGCCGTACCGACAGTGGAGTTCATGCGCTCGGATTCTGTGCCACGGTTGAACCGTCAGACAAAAATCAGCGACATAATGATTGGTGCCGTATACCAATGAATAAATTTCCGGAAGCAATAAACATTTTTTTGCCGCCTGATATCGCAGTATGTGCCGCAGTTTGGGTAAATGATGAATTTCATGCAAGATATGATATTGAGTATAAAGAGTATATATATAAAATCTTTGATAATCCAATAAGAAATCCATTACTTTTTGGCAGAGCATACCAATATAAGCGCAAAATATCTGATGAAGGTATAAAAAAAATGAACGAAGCGGCGAAAGCTTATATTGGAACGTATGATTTTTCTTCATTTATGGCACAGGGTTCTAAAATTGTTGATACAGTGCGCTGTGTAAAATATGCGTCAGTATATCGTAACGGAGAATGTGTTGAATTTAAAGTTGCAGCAGATGGATTTTTATATAATATGGTGCGCATTATGACAGGGACTTTGATAGATGTGGCAAACAATAAAACTTTACCTTCTGATATTTTTGATATAATAAATTCAAAAGACCGCTCAAAAGCTGGAGTTACTGTTCCTCCAGAAGGACTGTATTTATCAAAAGCGGTATATCATAATGATATCGATATATGGAAAGGTTGCTGCTGATGCCTGAGAGAAAAAATACTCCTTCATCACATTCCCATTCACCAAATAATTTAAGAAATCACGCACCTGTAAAAATAAATACACACCAACCGCCGCAGGTAAATCAATATTATATAAAAATCGCTAACAAATTTAATGCCGCAAAATATATTTCGTTTGTATTTCTCGCATGTTTTATTGTTTTAATGCTGGCTTTTTTTAGGGACGAGATTACTTATGACAATTTTCGTTACCTAATAAAAGATATTCAAGCTCCATCGATGTCAGAACAGATAAACCTTATTTCAAAAATAAAGTATGAGCCGGGGCAGAATCAAAGTTTTGCCTTGTACCATGGCGATTTGATTTTAGCTGATAATCTTGGGCTTACATTTTACAATTCTAACGGAAATACCGTTTTACATGATACAAATATGTCCATGAATACTAAGCTCGAGGCTTCATCTAAATATTTGCTTGCATATGAACTCGGTGAGAAAAAAGCCGCGGTATATAATCCGTTTGCATGTGTTTGGTCAGAAACATTTGATTATCAAATTCTTGGAGGAGATATAAGCGACAGCGGTGTATTCGCGATTATTACAAAATCGCGTGAATATGGATACGAGGTTTTGTGCTATAATAAATCACTGAAAATTTCTGCCAGATATTATAAAGATAAATATATAATAGACACTTCTATAAGGGAAGATGGCGGTGAAATTGCGATTTTATCTGCTGATTCCGAAAATGGCGGAGTTTATACAGAGATAATGATATGTGAATCAGGCTCAGAAGTGGCAAAAAAAACACATCGTATAGACGGAATATTTCCAATTGCAATTGAATATTTTGATGATGGCAATATTGTTGTGGTATGTGACAGTGAATTGATTTTTATAGGTACTGACGGCGAAATTTTAAGAAGATATGATTCAGTAGGAATGGGTATATCTTCTGTATCCGTATCGGAAAACGAAATAGCCGCTGTATGCAATACAAATATTGTCGGAAACGAAAATTTGTTGCTTCTTTTTGAAACTCAGGGGAACTTATTATACAATAGTACCGTCAAATCACGTATAACCGATGTTTCCTTAAAAAATCACAATATATATATGACAGCGCCGGATAAATTATATAAATATGCCGTTGATATTGAAACCGGTACTGCTGAAATTTCTGATGAGGTTAATGTTGGAAATATAGTAAAATTAATTGCTGCAGACAACGGTTTGTTGGTTTGTACAAATAACGCTGCTTATTTGGCGTTTGCAAATTATTAAATATAAATTATTTTATAAGGAATGGCGCAATAAATTTTTATTTACAATTGTTGCGTTGAGGTATCTTTTATGAATTTTATTCTTGATGCGATAATAATTATAATCTGTATAATGATTATCGTAACAAGCACCAAAAAAGGTTTTATTAAATCAATAATGGGGCTTGGTTCAAATATTGCCGCAATATTTGTTGGAGCTGCTTTTACTCCGGTAATTGCTCCGATAGTATCTGAAAAATATATTTTAAAACCAATAGCGGAAGGAATACGCGATACGCTTGAGTCGCTAGTAAAAAATCCATCTGGAGGTTTTGACATTGATAAAGCGTTATCGGAAATTCCGGTTGAATTTAATGAGATATTATCCAGATACGGCGCTGATATAGACAAGATAAAAAATTCTTTTTCAGGAATCAATAATGGTACGCAGGAATCAATAGATGAACTTGCGGAAATGATTACGGCACCAGTGGCAAATACGATTTCTTCAGTGCTTACATTTCTTTTATTGTTTATAGCTACTATAATAGTGCTGTCAATAATTACTTTCATACTTGACATGATTTTCAAATTCCCGATTTTAAATACCGCAAATGGGGCACTTGGATTTCTTTTTGGTGTCATATGTGCGTTGTTAACTGCGTGGATCTTAAGTGTGTCAATATCGTATTTTGTAGGTGCAATGAACTCTGTGTATCCACAATTATTTGATAAAAATTTAGTTGAAAATTCAATGGTTCTGGATTTCTTTGTGAAATATAATCCAATTAAAGTAATAGGTAATATGTTTGCGTAAATCAGCATAAAATTTTGAATCAATTATAATATCCATATAAAAACAGAAACAAACCCGTTATCTGTAACGGAAAGGAAAATGAGATAAAATGATAATGTGTGCAAGATGCCATAAACGAATCGCGGTTGTTTTTATAACACGTGTAGAAAACGGCGAGACCAAAAATGAAGGTATATGCCTTAAATGCGCAAAAGA